>NZ_BAAAXZ010000137.1:0-31229 GCF_039535865.1 Streptomyces thioluteus | reverse complement strand
TCCGGCCCCGACCACGATCTTTTCCGGCTTTGCGGGGCCGAAAACCCACCTTGAGCGTGATCTTCGACTCTTTCGCCGCGAGAACCCTCCGTGCTACGCTCACCGCAAGTTGCAGTTTGGTTTCCCTTGCAGTACAGAGCCTGCGGAGCATGTAACCCGCAGGCTTTTGTAGTTTTCAGACTTCTCGCAGGTTCTGGAGCAGGGCAACCCTTTGGCCCATAGGAGGGCTTTATGGCTACCGGAACCGTGAAGTGGTTCAACGCTGAAAAGGGCTTTGGCTTCATCGCCCAGGACGGCGGGGGCCCCGACGTCTTCGTCCACTACTCCGCGATCAACGCCGCCGGCTTCCGCTCCCTCGAGGAGAACCAGCAGGTGACCTTCGACGTGACCCAGGGCCCGAAGGGCCCGCAGGCGGAGAACGTCACCCCTGCGTAACTGGAACCGGTCGCTTCGCGGCTGATGCAGTACCCAAGGAGCCCCGTCCGTTCGGACGGGGCTCCTGCCGTTTGACGAGCGGGACGCGGCGGATGGGGAATTCACGCTTTCTCCACGCGCCCGCCGCATTCCCCTGGCACGTTGTTCAACGACATCTTGACGCTTTTCGTACATCGCATCGACTTCTTCGATGCGGCATTCGACAGAAGGTGTTCGGCGGAAGCGGTGGTTTGCGTATGCGACGCCTCGCACCGCGAATCCCGGAGGCTCTCCCGCCCCCACTCGCCGCGCGCGACGGGAGCCCCCGCAGTGCCCGGGTCAGGCCCGCGCCATCCCCCACCTCCGCCCGTCCACCAGGTTCTCCAGCCCCACCCACGCCACGTTCATCAGCGTCGCGGCCGCCTCCCGCGCCGAGGGGGCGGCGTTCCCCGGCGGGCAGATCGCCCGGTCCGCGAGCGACTCGGCGGCACCCACCAGCGCGTACGCCAGACCGGACGCCTCACAGCCGTCCAGGGACTCCGTCCCGGCCGCCTCCTCGATCAGCCGGACGATGAAGTCGACGACGCTCTCGCGCAGCTCCGCCACGACGCCGGCGAAGGGCTCCCCGTAGGAGCGGGCCTGGCGGCTGAGCACGGCCCAGCCCTCGGGGTGCTCGGCGGTGTGCTCGAAGAAGGCGCGCAGGCCGTTCCAGAGCCGGCGCTCGGCGGGGTCCTCCGGCCTCGCGGCCGCCCGCACGGCCGCGAGGAGCACGTCGGCTCGCGGCGGACGCAGGCGGTGAAGAGGTCCTCCTTCGAGTTCAGGTAGAGGTACACCAACGGCTTGGACGCCCCGGCGAGCTCCGCGATCTCGTCCATGGACGCCGCGCTGTAGCCGCGCCGGGCGAAGACCCGTACGGCCGCGTCGAGCATCTGGCGCTCGCGCACCTCCCGGGGCATCCGCTTGGCCTTGGGTTTCGTCTGTGCGGTGGTCACATGTGCAGTGGTCACAACAAACATCCCTCCGCCCCCGCTACATTACCGGCAGGTAATATCACGGAGGGGAGGGACGTCAAGGGTGGCCATCAGGCCGTAACGATCACTTGGCGAAGGTTTACGCGGTGGTCACCGCGGCCGGCTGCGGCGCGGCCTCGTCCCGGTCCAGGCCGGAGGCGGAGACGGTGTCGTACGCGGCGCGGTCGAGGATGTTCTCCCGCGAGGCGACGATGATCGGCACCACCGACTGCCCGGCGACGTTCGTGGCCGTGCGGATCATGTCGACGATCGGGTCGATGGCCAGCAGCAGACCCACGCCCGCCATCGGCAGGCCCAGCGTCGACAGCGTCAGGGTCAGCATCACGGTCGCGCCGGTCAGGCCCGCGGTGGCGGCGGAGCCGATCACCGAGACGAAGGCGATGAGCAGGTAGTCCCGCAGCTCCAGCGGCACGTCGAAGACCTGGGCCACGAAGATCGAGGCGATGGCCGGGTAGATGGAGGCGCAGCCGTCCATCTTGGTCGTCGAACCGAAGGGCACGGCGAAGGCGGTGTACTCCTTCGGCACGCCGAGGCGCTCGGTGACCTTCTGGGTCAGCGGCATCGTGCCCACCGAGGAGCGGGAGACGAAGCCCAGCTGGATGGCGGGCCAGGCGCCCTTGAAGAACTGCAGCGGGTTGACCTTGGCGACCGTGGCCAGCAGCAGCGGGTAGACGACGAAGAGGATGATGGCGCAGCCGACGTAGATGTCGGCGGTGAACGTGGCGTACTGGCCGATCAGGTTCCAGCCGTACGTGTGGATGGCGTGGCCGACGAGGCCCAGGCTGCCCAGCGGGGCGAGCCGGATGACCCACCAGAGCACCTTCTGCAGCAGCGCCAGCACGGACTCGCTGAGGTTCAGCAGCGGCTGGGCCTTCTCGCCGACCTGGAGGACGGCGATGCCGGCGACGGCGGCCATGAAGACGATCTGGAGGACGTTCAGCTGGGTGAACGGCGTGATGACGTCGGTGGGCACGATCCCGGTGATGAAGTCGAGCCAGGAGCCCTTCTTCTTGGGGTCGGCGCCGTCGGCCGCAGTGAGGCCGGTGCCCGAGCCGGGGTCGGTGAGCAGGCCGATCGCCAGGCCGATGCTGACCGCGATCAGCGACGTGATCATGAACCAGAGCAGGGTGCGGGTCGCCAGCCGGGCGGCGTTGGAGACGTTCCGCAGATTGGTGATCGACACCAGGATCGCGAAGAAGACGAGCGGGGCGATCACGACCATCAGCAGCTGGACGAAGATGTCGCCGATCTTGTCCAGAGTGGTCTGCAGCCAGCCGATGTCGCCGCTGCGGGCTGCCCAGCCGAGCAGGGCGCCGAGGACGAGACCGAGCAGGATCTGGGCCCAGAAGGGCACCTTGGGTATCCGGCCGAGGGCGGAGCGCGGCCCGGAGGACGGGGCCGCGGCGGGGGGCGTCGATGACAACGGAAACTCCGGGAACAGACGGGGGCGAGAAGAGGGCGCGGGGCGCCGAAGGTCCGTACGTGCGGGATCTCCGGCCGCGTGGTGCAGATCGGCGGCGTTGCGCGAATCAGCTGCGACAACAGGCCGCGGACAGACAGCGGCAAAGATCGACGTGCAGGCGCGCCACGAGCGCGGGACTCATGGGGGTTCGGTGCGCTGCTGCTGTCTTCATGTCGATACGTTAACACTGCAACTTTGAGGAACCCAAAGGGTCTCTTTGGGTTCCGGCACGTTCCTGACACGGAAAACGCGCCGGTGGCCGGGCGGAGAGCAACTGCTCTCCGCCCGGCCACCGGCGCGCGATGTGACGAATAACGCCCTTGTGTCCACTTCGCCCCTCTCCTGGGAGGGGCGGGCGCTCAGTCCTCCTGGCCCGCGTTCGCGGTGATCCGTGCCTTGGTTCGGTCGACACGCTCGGCGACCTGCTCGGCCATGGCGTCCCCGCTGCTTGCGCAGCAGCACCCAGCTCAGCGGCGCCGAGATGACGAGCGAGAGCAGCAGCATCCAGAAGATGTTCGAGCTGCCGACGCCCAAGGGGATCACGCGCGCCCAGCAGAGCACCCAGACGACGGCGAAGCTGCCGATGAGCAGGCCGAATCGCAGTGCGGTGTAGCGGAGCGAGGCGTACTTCTGGCTACTCACGGACGGACCTTCTTCGTAGGCGGCGACCAAACGGGCCCTACCAGTCAAGCACGGCGAACAGTGGATCAGGCCAGGGGGAGCCACATCTGAATGTTGTCGCGGTAGTCGTCGCCGAACCGCAGCGCGCCGGGCAGCCGCCCGGCCTCCTTGAAACCGGACCCCTCGTAGAAGCGCTCGGTGCCCGTGCCACCGCGCACCTCCAGGTGCAGCGCCTCCAGCCCGGCGTCCCGGGCCATGGCGACGGTCTCCTCGATCAGCTGCCGGCCCCGCCCGCCGCCCTGGAGCGCGGGGTCGACCATCACCAGGATGACGGTGGCCCAGTGGGCCGATTTGTAGTCGTCGTTGGGCTTGAGGAAGGCGGTGGCGGCCAGCCGTCCGCCCTCGTACCCGGCGAGCATCCGCACCGCTCCGGCGGTCACCGAGTCGGCCCGCTCCAGGGCCGCCGGGCGGATCTGCCGCTCGGTCACCGGCGGCATGAAGCCGACGGCGCCGCCGGCCTGCGAGACGTCGAACCAGAGCCGGAAGAACTCCTCGCGAAGCTCCGGGGTCATCTGCGGGTCACGGACGAAGGTAAGAGACATAAATGCGATGCAACCATTACCGCCCTGAGAGGCGCAAGGAAAAACCCCGGTGCGGGCACCGGGGTTGTCACATCGGACGGCAGGCCGAGGACGGCAGGTCAGAACCGCATCGCCTGCGGCGACTCGCGACGGTCGGCGTCCGGGCCCTCGTACTCCCGGATGACCTGGTAGCGGGTGTTGCGCTCGGCCGGGCGGAAGCCGGCGTCGCGGATCAGCTCCAGCAGGTCGTCGCGGGTCAGCTTGTTCGGCGTGCCGTAGTTGTCCGCGTCGTGCGTGATCTTGTACTCGACGACCGAGCCGTCCATGTCGTCGGCGCCGTGCTGCAGCGCGAGCTGCGCGGTCTGCAGACCGTGCATCACCCAGAAGACCTTGACGTGCGGGACGTTGTCGAACAGCAGCCGGGAGACGGCGAAGGTCTTCAGCGCCTCGGCGCCGGTGGCCATGGATGTCCGCGCCTGGAGCCGGTTGCGGATCTTGCCGTCCTTCATGTCCACGAAGTCGTGCTGGTAACGCAGCGGGATGAAGACCTGGAAGCCGCCGGTCTCGTCCTGCAGCTCGCGCAGCCGCAGCACGTGGTCCACCCGGTGGCGCGGCTCCTCGATGTGCCCGTAGAGCATCGTGCACGGACCCTTGAGGCCCTTCTCGTGCGCGAGACGGTGGATGCGCGACCAGTCCTCCCAGTGGGTCTCGTGGTCGACGATGTGCTGCCGGACCTCCCAGTCGAAGATCTCGGCGCCGCCGCCGGTCAGCGACTCCAGACCGGCGTCGATCAGCTCGTCGAGGATCTCGGAGGCGGGCATCCCGGAGATCTTCTCGAAGTGGTGGATCTCGGTGGCGGTGAACGCCTTCAGGGAGACCTGCGGCAGCGCCTCCTTGAGCGCCTTCAGCGAGCGCGGGTAGTAGCGCCAGGGCAGCGTGGGGTGCAGGCCGTTGACGATGTGCAGCTCGGTGAGGTGGTCGTTCTCCATGGCCTTGGCCAGGCGGACGGCCTCCTCGATGCGCATCGTGTACGCGTCCTTCTCGCCCGGCTTGCGCTGGAACGAGCAGTAGGCGCACGAGGCGGTGCACACATTGGTCATGTTGAGGTGCCGGTTGACGTTGAACAGCACCGTGTCGCCGTTCTTGCGCGTCCGCACCTCGTGGGCCAGACCGCCGAGCCAGGCGAGGTCGTCGGACTCGTAGAGGGCGATGCCGTCCTCGCGGGTCAGCCGCTCACCGGCGCGAACCTTCTCCTCCAGCTCACGCTTGAGCCCCGCGTCCATCCGCCTCGCCTCTCCTCGTCAGTACGGCCCCGTCGAGACTACTCCCCCGCTCTCAGATGCCCTCGGGCAGCTCTCCCACCCTGTTCTCCCACTTGGTGGAGAGCACGATCGTGGTGCGGGTGCGGCTGACGCCCTTGGTCCCGGACAGCCGGCGGATGGTGCGCTCCAGTCCGTCCACGTCGCCGACGCGCACCTTGAGCATGTACGAGTCGTCGCCCGCGATGAACCAGCAGTCCTCGATCTCCTCCAGGTCGCGCACCCGGCGCGCCACGTCCTCGTGGTCGGCGGCGTCGGAGAGCTGGATGCCGATCAGGGCCGTGACACCCAGCCCCAGCGAGGCGGCGTCGACGGTCGCGCGGTAGCCCGTGATGACCCCCGCGGCCTCCAGCCGGTTGATCCGGTCCGTGACGCTCGGGCCGGACAGGCCGACGAGCCTGCCGAGTTCCGCGTACGAGGCCCGGCCGTTCTCCCGGAGGGCCTGGATGAGCTGCCTGTCCACCGCGTCCATGGCTGGAACCTTTCAATAATCAGCGAACTTGCCGTCTTGCATGTAGAATCTAAGGCATCGGGGGTTCGATACCCCGAAAATCTTTCACCGAACGTTCATGGCACCAACGATCCTTCAGGAGATGAACCCCGTGTACTCGATCGAGATGGCCTACGCCCGCATGCGTGAGCTGCAGGACCTGGCCAACCGCTCGCGTGCCCATCTGCCCGCCGCCGCCCGCCGCGCCGAGGCCACCGAGGCCCGCCCGCGCCGCGCGAAGAAGCGCTGACCGAAGAGCGCCGACCGAGGCGTCAACCCCCCTCCGGGGAGCGGCCGCCACCCAGCTCCCCCTTCCACCGGCGGTAAAAGCGGTGCGGCACCCCCGCCGCGTCCAGCACCCGCCCGGCGACGAAGTCCACGAGATCCTGGATGTGCGTCGCCCCCGCGTAGAACGCCGGAGAGGCGGGCAGCACGATCGCGCCCGCCTCGTCGAGCGCCACCAGCTGCCGGAGCGTCTGACCGCTCAGCGGGGTTTCCCGCACCGCAAC
Organism: Streptomyces thioluteus; assembly: GCF_039535865.1. Classification (NCBI taxonomy): domain Bacteria; kingdom Bacillati; phylum Actinomycetota; class Actinomycetes; order Kitasatosporales; family Streptomycetaceae; genus Streptomyces; species Streptomyces thioluteus. The sequence continues at coordinate 24,802 of NZ_BAAAXZ010000137.1, read as the reverse complement.
CACCAACGGCCGCCGCTCCTTGAGCGTCACGCTCGCGGCGCGCTGCAGCAGATCCTTCGAGAGCCCCAGCGCCACCCCGGCCACACAGGCCGTGCTCGCCGGGACGATCAGCATCCCCTTGACCGGGTACGAGCCGGACGACGGCCCGGCCGCCAGGTCCCCGGCCGGCCAGTGCCGCACCCGTGAGACGTCGGGCTCGAACGCGTACGGCTTCCCGTCGGCGCCCATCGACAGCCAGGCGCGCAGGTCGTCGCGCCAGTGCGCGTCCCGGAACGCGAGGCCCGTCTCGTCCAGCAGGGTCAGCCGCGAGGCCCGGCTCACCACCAGGTCCACGTCCTCCCCCGCCGCCAGCAGCCCCCGCAGCACGGCGGCGGCGTACGGCGTCCCGGACGCGCCGGAAACGCCGACCACCCAGGGCCGGCGCTCCGGTTGTTGCGTTGCGTGTTCGTACGGCTCCACGGGGCCGAGCCTAACCGGCCCGCCCCGCGCGCCGCGTCCGGCGGTCCGGACCTACACGCCCAGGCCCCGCACCAGCAGGTCCAGCAGGGCACACCCGAACAGGGCGATGCCGATGAAGCCGTTGACCGTGAAGAACGCCCGGTTCAGCCGCGACAGGTCGTGCGGCCGGACCACGGTGTGCTCGTAGACGAACGCCACCGCCACCACGGCCATGCCCATCCAGAAGAACACCCCGGCGTGCGTCGCCACGCCGTACCAGACCAGCAGCGCCGTGGTGATCGCGTGACAGACCCGGGCGCCGTGCAGCGCGGCCGGGATGCCGAAGCGGGCCGGGGTCGATTTCACGCCATGCGCGCGGTCGGCCGCCACGTCCTGGCAGCCGAAGATCAGGTCGAAGCCGCCGATCCAGATGCCCACCGCGAGGCCCAGGATCACCGCGTCGCCCGACCACGACCCCGTCACCGCGAGCCAGGCGCCCACCGGGCCCATCGCCTGGGCCAGGCCCAGGATCGCGTGCGGGAAGTCGGTGAAGCGCTTGCCGTACGGATAGACCACCATCGGGATCACCGCGATCGGCGCCAGCGCCAGGCACAGCGGGTTCAACAGCCCCGCCGCGCCCAGGAAGAGGACCACCGCCACCAGGGCACCGGTCCACGCCGAGCGCACCGAGACCGCGCCGGTGACCAGTTCGCGGTGGCGGTGCGCGGGTTACGGGCGTCGATCTCGCGGTCGATGATGCGGTTGCAGGCCATGGCGAAGGTGCGCAGGCCCACCATCGCGACGGTGACCAGCAGGAGCTTCCACCAGTCGATCCGCCCGTCCTTCTGGAACATCGCCGTCAGGGAGGCGATGTAGGCGAAGGGCAGCGCGAAGACGGAGTGCTCGATCATCACGAGCCGGAGGAACGCGCGGGTGCGCCCCGGGCTCGGGGCGGCGGCCGCGGACGCGCTCACAGCCCGTACTCCTTCCAGCGCCGGTCGACCTTCGCGGCCGTCTCCGGGTCGGAGACGACCATCTCCGGCCAGCCGCCGTCGCGCGTGTAGCCCTCCTCGGGCCACTTCGCCGTCGCGTCGATGCCCGCCTTGCCGCCCCAGAACTGCTGGTACGAGGCGTGGTCGAGGTGGTCGACCGGGCCCTCGACGACGGTGAGGTCGCGCGCGTAGTCGACGTTGCCGAGCGCGCGCCAGGAGACCTCGTGCAGATTGCGGACGTCGCAGTCCGCGTCCACGATCACGATCAGCTTGGTCAGCGACATCATGTGCGCGCCCCAGATCGCGTGCATCACCTTCTGGGCGTGCTTGGGGTACTTCTTGTCGATCGAGACGATCGCGCAGTTGTGGAACCCGCCGGACTCCGGCAGGTGGTAGTCCACGATGTCCGGCACGACGATCTTGAGCAGCGGCAGGAAGAAACGCTCCGTCGCACGGCCGAGCGGGCCGTCCTCCGTCGGCGGCCGGCCGACCACGATCGACTGCAGCAGCGGGCGCCGCCGCATGGTGACGCAGTCGATGGTGAGCGCCGGGAAGTCCTCCTGCGGCGTGTAGAAGCCGGTGTGGTCGCCGAACGGCCCCTCCGGCAGCATCCGTCCGGGCTCCAGCCAGCCCTCCAGGACCACCTCGGCGTTGGCCGGGACCTGGAGCGGAACGGTCTTGCAGTCCACCATGTCGACCCGCTTGCCCTGGATGAAGCCGGCGAGCAGGTATTCGTCGATGTCCCCGGGCAGTGGCGCGGTGGAGGCGTAGGTGACGGCCGGCGGGCAGCCGAAGGCGATGGCGACCGGCAGCCGCTCCCCGCGCTTCGCCGCGACCTGGTAGTGGTTGCGGCTGTCCTTGTGGATCTGCCAGTGCATACCGATGGTGCGCTTGTCGTGGCGCTGGAGCCGGTAGAGGCCCAGGTTGCGGACGCCGGTCTCGGGGTGCTTGGTGTGGGTGAGACCCAGGTTGAAGAAGGAGCCGCCGTCCTCGGGCCAGGTGAAGAGCGCCGGCAGCGCGTCGAGGTCCACCTGGTCGCCGGTGAGGACGACCTCGTGGACGGGCGCGTCCTTCACCTTCCGCGGCGGGACGTGCACCATCGAGCCCAGCTTGCCGAAGGCCTCCCGGACGCCGACGAAGCCGTGCGGCAGCTCCGGTTTGAGGAGACCGCCGATCTTCTCGCCGATGTCCTCGTAGGACTTCAGCCCCAGCGCCTTGAGCAGCCGCCGGTCGGTCCCGAAGACGTTCATGGCCAGCGGCATCGCCGACCCCTTGACGTTCTCGAAGAGCAGCGCGGGCCCGCCGGCCTTGTTCACCCGGTCGGTGATCTCCCCGACTTCGAGGTGGGGGTCGACTTCGGCCTTGACGCGCTTGAGGTCGCCGTCGCGCTCGAGTGCTCTGAGGAACGAGCGGAGATCGTCGTAAGCCATGCGTTCCAGTATCGAGCACGCACTACCCTGGCCTTGTCACGGGGCCGCGGCGCGGCCCGCAGCCGCACTCCGGGGGTCCGTCGGCCAATGCTCAGGTATCTGCCGTTCCTGCTGGTCCTGGCCCTGTGGATCTACTCGTTCATCGACTGCCTGAACACCCCCGAGGAAGAGGTCCGCAAGCTGCCGAAGACGGCGTGGGTGATCATCATCCTCCTCTTCGGCGAGGTGCTGCTGGGCCCCGTCGCGTGGTTCGCGGTCGGCCGCCCGCGCGCGGCGGCGGACGCGTACGGGCGGCGGGGCGCGGGTTCCGGCGCCGGCTCCGGCAGCGGCGGCTGGGTGGCGCCCGACGACAACCCCGAGTTCCTCCGCTCGCTCGGCAAGGACCGCAAGCCGGGCGCGGACGGCGACGACCGCGGCTGAGCGACGGGGCCGTCCGGGGGGGCCTGTTCCGCCCGACGGCCCAGCGAGCCGTCACCGGATCGGGTAATACGATCAACTCATCGCCGCTCTCCTGTTCGCCAACTCCCCTCTTTTCACGGCTATTTGACAAGCCGTTCATCCGCACCCCCCTGCCCCCGGCACTGCCGGGCCGGAAGAGTCGTAGCGGCCACACTGTGGCCTGACACGACCTCAGGGAGGGTGCATGCCCGAGTTCATGAGCAGGCGAAGACTCCTCGGTTCCGCCGCCGGAGCGGCCGGCGGCGCCGCGCTGGCGCTGCTGCCGCCCAGCGTGCAGCGGGCCGTGGCGGCCGGGCCGGCCGGGCCGGCATCCCTGCGGGACATCAGGCACGTGGTCATGCTGATGCAGGAGAACCGCTCGTTCGACCACTACTTCGGCACCCTCAAGGGCGTGCGCGGCTTCGCCGACCCCGACGCCCTGCGGCTCTCCACCGGCCGGAGCGTCTTCCACCAGCCGGACCCCGAGAACCCCAAGGGCTACCTGCTCCCCTTCCGCCTCGACACCCGCCGCACCAGCGCCCAGGCCATCCCCTCCACCAGCCACTCCTGGTCCGTCCAGCACGAGGCGTGGAACGGCGGACGGATGGACCGCTGGCTGCCCGCGCACCGCAAGGCGGACGGGAAGAACGGGCCGTACGTGATGGGCTACCACACACGCGAGGACATCCCGTTCCAGTTCGCCCTCGCCGAGACGTTCACCCTCTGCGACGCCTACCACTGCTCGGTCTTCGGGCCCACCTGGCCCAACCGGCTCTACTGGATGACCGGCACCATCGACCCCGGCGGCACCATGGGCGGCCCGGTCATCAACAACACCATGCCGTCCCCGTACCGCTGGACCACCTACGCCGAGCGGCTGCAGAAGGCGGGCGTCAGCTGGCGGGTGTACCAGGAGGAGGACAACTACGGCTGCAACATGCTGGAGTGGTTCCGCACCTTCCGGGAGGCGAAGCCCGGCAACCCGCTGTACGAGCGCGGGATGCGGCGGCTGCCGGAGGGCACCTTCGAGGACGACGCCCGCAACGACCGGCTGCCGGCGGTCTCCTGGATCATCCCGACCGGTCCGGCGTCCGAACACCCGGACTCCCTGCCGGCCGCCGGGGCGGACTTCGTGGCGAGGAAGATCGAGGCGATCGCGGACAACCCCAGGGTGTGGGCCAAGACCGTCTTCATCCTCAACTACGACGAGAACGACGGCCTCTTCGACCACGTCCCGCCGCCGGTGCCGCCGAAGGGCACGAAGGACGAGTTCGTCGGCGGGCTGCCGGTCGGGGGCGGCTTCCGGGTGCCGTGCCTGATCGTGTCCCCCTGGACGGTGGGCGGCTGGGTGGCGGGCGAGAGGTTCGACCACACGTCGGCACTGCGGTTCCTGGAACGGTGGACGGGGGTGCGCGAGCCCAACATCAGCGCGTGGCGGCGGCGTACGTTCGGCGATCTGACGTCGGCGTTCGGCTTCGGGGCGCCGGCGCGGCGGGTGCCGCGGCTTCCGCTGGACACGGAGCGGGAGTTGGAGGAGGCGCGGTGGGAGGTCGGGCATCTGCCGAAGCCGGCCCTGCCGGGGGCGGCGCAGCGCTTCCCCGAGCAGGAGCGGGGCTCGCGGCCGCGCCGGTGAGGGGTTTCACTCCCCGCCCCGCCCTTTCACCGTTTCCGCAGCAGCACGCTGCGCGCTCCCCCAGAGGGGGTACCCCCAGTCCTCAAACGCCGGACGGGCTTCAGGGAAGCTCCCGCTTCCCCTCCCCGTACTCCCGCCGCAACGCCTCCCACCGCTCCACGCTCCACGTCGGCCAGTCCGCCGGATGCCCGGCCAGGGCCTGGAGCAGGTACTCGAAGTGGTGGTGCCACCCCGCCAGGCAGTCGAGCCGCTCGTCGTCCGTCCCCGGCATCTCGTTCGTGAAGTGCAGCAGCGTCCCGCCGACGCTCGCCGGCGCGCGCTCCAGCTCGAAGCGGATCCGGCCGTGCACCTCGACGGTGTACTCGGCCACCGAGGGCGGCTCCCAGGCCGTCACGCGGCCGGGCGCGACCGTCCCCGCGCCCTCCGGGCCGGCGGCGTTGAGCCAGCGCAGCGTGATCGCCCCGCCCTCCCGCCGCTCGAAGGGCTCCGCCGCGGCCAGCCACGTCGGCAGCCCCTCGGGCGTCGCGACGGCGTCCCACACCCGCTCCTGCGGGTACGGCAGGGACAGCTCGTAACGGAGGGTGTGGACGTCGCCGTGGGTCTCCGAGGCCCCGTACGGGGACGGTATCTCCATGGGTCCAGCACACCACGACGGCCCGTCGTCCGCCTCTCGGACAACGGGCCGTCGTACGCGGCAAGGGCTCAGACGCCCGAGTACGAGTGCTTTCCGCCGAAGAGGAAGTTGACCCCGTAGTAGTTGAAGATGTAGCAGGCGAACGCGGCCAGGGCGAGGTAGGCGGCCTTGCGGCCCTTCCAGCCGGCCGTGGCCCGCGCGTGCAGGTACGCCGCGTAGGCGACCCAGGTGATGAAGGACCAGACCTCCTTGGGGTCCCAGCCCCAGTAGCGGCCCCAGGCCGCCTCGGCCCAGATCGCGCCCGCGATGATCGTGAACGTCCACAGCGGGAAGACGGTCGCGTTGATCCGGTAGCCGAACTTGTCCAGCGTGGCGGCCGCCGGCATCCGGGTCAGGGCGTTGTCGTACGCCATGTGGATGCGGACGCCCATGCGCATGCTCAGCGGGGCGTCGGCGGACAGGCCGCGGAACTTCTTCTCCAGCACGCCGGGCCCGGCCTTGCCGGCCGCCAGCCGCAGCTCGTAGCCGTCACGGAGGCGGTAGAAGAACGTGGACACGGCGCCCACGTAGAGCGCGGCGCCGGAGAGGATCGCGCAGGAGACGTGGATCCACAGCCAGTAGGAGTGCAGCGCGGGGACGAGCTGGTCGCTCTCGGTGTAGAGGACGGAGACGGCCAGACCCAGGTCGAGCAGGATGGTGAGCACCACCGGCAGGCCGAGCCAGCGGACGTTCTTCTTCGCCGCCAGCAGGCCGAGGTAGACGCCCACGGCACACATGCCGAAGGTGGTCGAGAACTCGTACATGTTGCCCCACGGCGCCCGCTCGACCGACAGGGCGCGGGTGAGCACCCCGCCCGCGTGCAGGGCGAAGGAGAGCACGGTCAGCGAGATCGCGATGCGGCCGTAGAGGTCGCCCTTCTCGCTGGTGCCGGCGGCGCCGGGGCCGTCCGGGACGTCGTCCCGGGAGCCGGGGGCGGAACGGGTGACGACCTTGGGGCGCTCCAGCACCGCCGTGCCGCCGCCGGCCTTCTTCACCTGGACGGTGACGGCGGACGCGGCCCGCCCCGCCTCCGAGGTGATCGCCGCGGCGGTGCGGCCCACGGCGCTGCGGCTGCCGAACACCCACTCCGTGATGTGTGCGAGGAAGGCCAGGGTGTAGACGGCCATCGCCGAATAGATCAGCACATTGCTGGTATGGGCCAGGTTCTCGTTGGCCGCGGCCGCGAGGTTCACGCGCGCGCTCCTTCGGAGGATTCGGAGGTTTCGGCAGGTCGTTCCGGCTCGTCGGCGGGCTCCTTCGAGTCCTCGTCGGCGACGGGAGGTGCGTCGGGCTGCAGGGCGACGGCGATGTCCGCGAGCTCCTCGGGCACCTTCGCCGACTCGCTGCGGCCGAGGCCGCCCAGCTCCACGACGGTACGCCCGTCGGTGCCGCGGACCGCACGCACCCACACCCGGCGGCGCTGGACGAACAGCGACAGGGCCACGCCGACGATCGCGGCGACGGCACCGGCCAGCGCCGGGGCGTCACCGGGCTTGTGGGAGATCTGGAAGGTGGCCCAGCTGCTGATGCCGTCGAACGTCAGGGTGCCCGCGCCGTTCGGGAGGGTCAGCTTCTCGCCGGGCTTGAGCGCCCGCGAGAAGCTCCGGTCCCCCTCCTTGAACTGCTTCATCCTCTTGGTGTCGAGCTTGTAGACGCTCTGCGGAATGCCGGAGTCGATGCCGAGGCTGCCGTAGTAGGCGGTGAGCACCAGCATCGGATTGTCCAGGGCCGGGAACTGGGAGAACATCGACCCGCTCCGCGGGTCGAACGTCGGGACGAAGAAGCCGTTGAAGCCGATCTGGCCGGGCTTGCCGTCCTTGTCCACGTAGTCCGGCACCTTGAGCACGGTCGTCTCGGTGACGTTGTTGTCCAGCGGCAACGAGGCCACCGCGCCCGAGTAGGCGATGTTGCCCTTGCCGTCGCGGACGGTGACCTTGGGCGCGTAGCCGTGGCCCTGGAGGTAGACCTTGGAACCGCCTATCTCCAGCGGCTCGTTCACCTTGATGGTGGTGTCGTGCTTCTCGCCGTCGGGGCCGTTCCAGTACGTCACGTGCGCCCGGTAGTCGCGCGGGCTGCCCTTCTGCGGGCCGGTGCGCTCGTAGCTCCCGCTGAAGCCGTTGAGCGTGAAGCCGAAAGGGGGCAGGTCGTCCGGCGCGAAGAAGGAGCCGGACTTGAAGTCGTCGTACTGGGTGAGCGTGTTGGAGAAGCCGTCGCCCTCGACGACGAGCTTGCCGCCCTCGTACTTCCACAGCTGCGCGGAGGCGAAGGCCACCAGCATGACGATCAGCGACACGTGGAAGAGCAGGTTGCCCGCCTCGCGCAGATAGCCCTTCTCCGCCCCGACGGCGTTGCCGTCCACGGTCGTCCGGAACCACCTGCGCTTGAGCACCTGCCGCGCCGCGGCCAGCACCTGCTCGGGGTCGGCGTCGGTCTTCCAGGAGGTGTGGGCCGGCAGCCTGTCGAAGCGGTGCGGAGCCTTCGGCGGCCGGGCGCGCAGCTGGCCGACGAACTGCCAGGTGCGCGGGACGATGCAGCCGATCAGCGAGACGAACAGCAGGATGTAGATCGCGGAGAACCACACCGAGCTGTAGACGTGGAAGAGCTGGAGCTTCTCGTAGACGGGCGTCAGCGTCTTGTGCGCCTGCTTCCAGTTGTCGGCCTTCATCGAGTCGACACTGGTCTGCGGGATGAGCGAGCCGGGGATGGTCGCGAGCGAGAGCAGCAGCAGCAGGATCAGCGCGACCCGCATCGACGTCAGCTGCCGCCAGACCCAGCGCAGCCAGCCGGTGATCTCCCGGCCGGTCCAGGCCAGCCACCCCAGGGCGCCGGGTTTGCGGACGCCGCCGAACGAGCCGGGGACGGACTGCCCCGTCTCCTCGACGGGCGCCGTGGACATCCGGGCTCCCGCGGCCTCCTCGGAGGCCTCGGGAGCGGGGGTGCTTTCAGTCTTGGACATCGATCAGATCCCGGGGTTGTATTCGCTCGTCCACGTCTGGAGGTCCTGGACGAGGTAGTCCCACGCACCGGTGACCAGGAGCAGGCCCACGGCGACGAGCATGCCACCGCCGATCCGCATGACCCATGCGTAGTGTTTCTTGACCCAGCCGAAGGCGCCGAGCACCCGGCGGAAGGCCAGCGCGGCGACGATGAACGGCAGTCCGAGGCCGAGGCAGTAGGCGAACGTCAGCAGCGCTCCGCGCTCCTGGCTCGCGGCGGAGAAGGAGAGGGACTGCACGGACAACAGGGTGGGGCCGAGGCACGGCGTCCAGCCGACGCCGAAGCCGATGCCCAGCAGGGGAGCGCCCCACAGCCCCATCGAGGTCTTGACCCGGAAGCGGACGTCCCGCTGACCGAATCGGTTCAGCAGGCCCATGAAGATCAGGCCCATCACGATCATCACGATCCCGAGGACCACGGCGATCGTTTCCTTGTACTCCTGCAGCGTCCGGCCGGCATAGCCGAAGAGCGCCCCGGTCAGCACCAACGGGGCGCTGAACCCGAGGACGAACAGCGAGGAGCCGAGCAGCATCCGCCCCCGCTTCGCCTGCGCCAGGTCCGCGCCGCCGGCCCCCGTCATGTACGACAGGTAGCCCGGCACGAGCGGCAGGACGCACGGCGAGAAGAAGGAGACCAGTCCGCCGAGCAGCGCCACGGGCAGGGCCAGTATCAGCGCTCCGGAGAGCACGGTGTGGTTCATGCCGTCGGCGGCTGCGAGGGTGATCGACGCGGAGGTCACGGCGTCACTTCTCCGCGACCAGCGGGTCGAGGGTCTCGCGCAGCTCGTCCTCGTCCAGCGGCTTGATCGCCCGCGCGGCGATCTTCCCGTCGCGGTCGATGAAGACCGTGGACGGGATGGCCTGCGGGTTGAGGCTGCCCTTGGGGAAGCGGAGGATCAGCTTCCCTGCCGAGTCGAAGATGCTCGGGTACGGGACGTCGAACTGCTTCTCGAAGGCCTTGGCCGGGGCCGGGTCGGGGTCCCGGGTGTTCAGGCCGACGAACTCGACGCCCTTGTCCTTGTAGTCCCGGGCGACCTTCCCCAGGCCCTTCGCCTCGGCACGGCAGGGCGCGCACCACGAGCCCCACACGTTGAAGACGATGACCTTGCCCTTGAACTTCTCGGTGGCGTTGAGCTCCTCGCCCTGGAGCGTCTTGCCCGACAGCTCCGGAGCGTCCTGCCGGCCGGCCCTGTCCTTGACGACGGAGACCCCGCCCTGGCCCTGCACGAACTGGGTCTCACCGCCGCCGCCCGAAGTACCCCCGGAGCCACAGGCGCTCAGGGCCAGGGTGGCGAGGGCGGCACCGATGGCCGCAACAGAGTTACGACGTCGGTTTCGGTTGCGTCGGTTGGCGCGGCAGGCACTCATGTGAAAAGTTTCGCATGGCGATTTCCGGGATCTTGCGCGCCCCCCTTGCCCCGGACAACACCGGCGCTCAGCCGGCGGGCACCCACTTCTGCCCGACTTTCAGCCGCCGCAGCCGCTCCAGGACCGCCGGGTCCTGCGCGTCGAGCCAGTCGCACAGTTGCCGGAAGGAGACGAGCCGCACGTCGCCGCGCTTCTCGTCGGCGATGCGTTTGAGTGCCTCCTCGACGGCGTCCATGTAGATCCCCCCGTTCCACTGCTCGAAGTGGTTGCCGACGAAGAACGGCGCCCGGTTGGTCTCGTACGCGCGCCGGAACCCGGTCAGGTACGCCTCCGTGGCCTGCCGCCGCCAGCCGGGGTAGTGGACCGGCGGCGCCTTGGTGGAGTTGCGGGACTGGTTGGCGAGCAGGTTGTAGTCCATCGAGAGCAGCTCGAAGGAGCGCCCCGGAAGGGGTATCAGCTGCAGCGGGAAGTCCCAGACCCCCATCCGCTTCCGCGGCCAGACCTGGCGCGCGCCCGGGGAGCTGGCGTCGTACCGCCAGCCGAGCCGGGCCGCCGCGGGCAACAGGTTCTGCTGGCCGAGCAGACAGGGGGCACGGCCGCCGACGAGCTCCTTGCGGTAGTCGAAGGGCAGCGGTTCGAGGCCGGTGAAGCCGGTGTTCGTCCGCCACGAGGTGACGAAGGAGACGGCCTGCTCGATCTCCGACTCCCACTGCGCGGGCGTCCACCGGGCCACCGAGCGGGACCCGAGCAGAAGTGCCCGTTGAAGTGCGTGCCTATCTCGTGCCCCTCCAGCCACGCCTCGCGCACGTTCCGCAGCGTCTCGCGGATGTGCTCGTCGGAGAGGTAGCCGATGGCGGAGGCGCCGGGCCGGTTGTTGGGCGGCCGGTAGAGCGTCCTGCGGGACTCGGGCAGACAGTAGAGGCCGGTGAGGAAGAACGTCATCCGCGCGCCGTGGTCCACGGGCGAGCCTGCGGAAGCGCGGGAAGAGCCCGTTGCCGATCTCGCCCGCGCCGTCCCAGGAGAAGACGACGAACTGCGGCGGCCTCTGCCCGGTTCCAGCCGCTCGGGCGGCGGGGGCTGCAGGGGCTGCGACCCGCGTCCGCCGTCGAGCCGTCCCCGATCGGCCGGGCTCTGGCCATCGCCTTCGCCCGGACCACCACCGGGTCGGCCTCGGAGGAGAGCCCGCAGCCCGCGGCACCCAGGGCCAGCGCCGCGCCCAGGAGACTCCGCCGGCCTATGCCCGTGTCCCTCATGCGCGGTCTCCGCTCGTCGTCGCAGCGCCCCCGCCCTCCTGCCGTCCATCTAAGGCGACATCGGGGGCGGGGGCGCGTTGACGTACGGCGGAAGCGGGACGGCCGGGGGCGTCGGGGACGTCAGGCGCCGAACGCCTTGGACCCGCCCTTGACCGGCTTGGCGCCCGCCAGCAGATGGGCCGGGACCAGGTCCCGGGCCGGCTCGCTGTACCCGACCGAAACGATTTTGTCGCCGCGGTAGGTGAAGGTCGTCAGACTGGCCAGGGTGCACTGCCGCTTGCGCGGGTCGTGCCACAGCCGGCGCCGCTCGACGAAGCTGCGCACGATCCAGATCGGCAGCTGGTGGGCTGACGCACACCGCCTCGTGGCCGCGGGCCGCGTCCCGCGCCGCGTTCAGCGCGCCCATCATCCGCACGACCTGCTCGATGTACGGCTCGCCCCACGACGGACGGAACGGATTGGTCAGGTACTTCCAGTTGGCCGGCTTGCGCAGCGCGCCGTCGCCACGCCGAAGGTCTTGCCCTCGAAGACGTTCTCCGCCTCGATCAGCCGCCCGTCCGTCGCCAGGTCCAGCCCGTGCGTCTTGGCGATCGGCATCGCCGTCTCCTGCGCGCGCTCCAGCGGGGAGGCCACCACATGGGTGATGTCCCGCCCGGCCAGGTGCTCGGCCACCCGGTCGGCCATCTCCCGCCCCAGGTCGGACAGGTGGTAGCCGGGCCGGCGCCCGTAGAGCACGCCCTCCGGGTTGTGCACCTCGCCGTGCCGCATCAGATGGACGACGGTGATGTCCTGCTCGCTGCTGCTCACTTCGCCTCCTCCTCGGCCTCGGCCGCCGCCCGCGCCGCCGCCGGCAGCGCCGCCGCGATCCGCTCGATCGCCGCGTCGTCGTGGGCCGCCGAGACGAACCACGACTCGAAGGCCGACGGCGGCAGGTAGACGCCCTGCGCCAGCAGCGAGTGGAAGAACGCGGTGTAGCGGAACGACTGCTGCCCCTTGGCCAGTTCGTAGTCCGTCACCTCACGGTCGGTGAAGAAGACGGAGAACATGTTCCCCGCGACCTGGAGGCGGTGCGCCACCCCCTCCTTGGCCAGCGCCTCGGTCACCAGCGTGCGGACCTTGAGCGAGACCGCGTCCACCTTCTCGTACGCCGCGTCGTCCAGCAGCCGCAGCTGGGCCAGGCCCGCCGCCGTCGCGACCGGGTTACCGGAGAGCGTGCCGGCCTGGTAGACCGGGCCCGCCGGGGCCAGATGCGCCATGACGTCGGCGCGGCCGCCGAAGGCCGCCGCCGGGAAGCCGCCGCCCATGACCTTGCCGAAGGTCATCAGGTCCGGCGTGACGCCGTCGATGCCGTACCAGCCGGACTTCGAGACGCGGAAGCCGGTCATGACCTCGTCGGAGATGAACAGCGCGCCGTTCTTGGCACAGGCCTGCTTCAGCCCCTCGTTGAAGCCGGGGGCCGGCGGGACGACGCCCATGTTGCCCGGCGACGCCTCGGTGATCACACAGGCGATCTCGCCCGGGTAGCGGTGGAACGCCTCGTGCACCGACTCCAGGTCGTTGTACGGCAGGACGATGGTGTCGCCGGCCTGCGCGCCGGTGACGCCCGGGGTGTCCGGCAGGCCGAAGGTGGCCAGGCCGGAGCCGGCCGCGGCCAGCAGCGCGTCCACGTGCCCGTGGTAGCAGCCGGCGAACTTGATCACCTTGGAGCGGCCGGTGAAGCCGCGGGCGAGCCGGATCGCGGACATCGTCGCCTCGGTGCCGGAGGACACCAGGCGCACCTGCTCGACCGGGTCGACCCGGGCGACGATCTCCTCCGCGAGGGCGACCTCGCCCTCGCCGGGGGTGCCGAAGGACGTGCCGCGGGCGACGGCCTCCTGGACGGCCGCGATCACCTCGGGGTGGGCATGGCCGAGAATCATCGGCCCCCAGGAGCACACCAGGTCCACATACTCCCGGCCGTCCGCGTCGGTGAGGTACGGGCCGGTGCCGGAGACCATGAACCGGGGCGTTCCGCCCACGGCGCGGAACGCGCGCACCGGAGAGTTCACGCCACCGGGCGTCACGACCGCCGCGCGCTCGAAGAGCGTCTGGGACACTGGGGCTTCATATGGAAAAGGCACTCTGTTCCTGCCTGCGGATGACGTAGGGAGGGACGTCGTCGGCGACGGTGGCCGCGCGCCCCGGCTGGTGGGACCGGCTCGGCTGTGGGCCGGGTGTCAGCCCCCGCGCGTCTGGGACACTGGGGGCCGGGAGGGGTAGCTCACGCCACCCATGCTCTCAGAGCTCCGTGGGCACTCGTGTCCGGGCGTTTCGCGCGCTCTCGACGGGGGAGGTGTCTGAGACGATGATCGGGTTGCGCGGCGGGGGCTGTGCTGCGTAAAAAAGCGATCGGGTGGAGATATGCATCGCGGTGGCGGACTGGGCGAGGGCACCGACGACCTCGGCCCCGAGCGAGCCCGGCCGCCCCGCGGGGGTCGGCACCGGCGGAGGGAACAGCCCCGCACCGAGGGTCCCGAGCGGACCGGCGACGGCGGGGGCAACAGCGCGAGCAGGAGTGGCCGGATGGGGGTGACCTACAAGTACTTCGGGGCGCCCAACGGGGCCACGGCCGCGCGCGTGCCGATCTCCATGCGCCCCGAGGAGCTCGGCGGGGACGAACTGGGCATGGGCGGGATGTTCACCCGGATCAAGCCCGAGACGGTCGCCGCGATGGTCCTCACCGGCATCGAGGGCATACCCCTGCACAAGGTCCCCCCGCTCGAACTGGTCGTCCTCCACCCGGACTACGCCGTCGTCAAGCTCCCCATGACCGTGGTCGACCCGCTCCGCGGCATCGGCGAGGAGTCCGTGGGCGCCGCGGCGTTCATCTGGTCCACCGTCCCCGACCGGGGCGGCCCGCGCGACGCCTTCACGGTCTACCGCCTGCTCCACGAGTGGCAGGACTTCTCGCACCGGCTCCACGAGGCCGGCCACCAGCCGTACTGCCTGGTGTGGCCGTGACCGTCCTCCGCTCCGTCGCCCTCTTCCTGCTCGCCGCGGTCCTGGAGATCGGCGGCGCCTGGCTCGTCTGGCAGGGGGCCCGCGAGGGCCGGGGCTGGGCGTGGATCGGCGCGGGGATCGCCGCCCTCGGCGCATACGGCTTCGTCGCCACCCTCCAGTCCGACGCGCACTTCGGCCGGATCCTCGCGGCGTACGGCGGCGTCTTCGTCGCCGGCTCGCTGGCCTGGGGCATGGTCGCCGACGGGTACCGGCCGGACCGCTACGACGTGCTGGGTGCGCTGGTCTGCCTCGCCGGAGTAGGTTTGATCATGTACGCGCCACGCGGGCGTTAGGAGACCCCATGCACGGCACCACCCCCACCGCAGTGATCACCGGCGCGAGCAGCGGCATCGGCGCCGCCACGGCCCGCGGCCTGGCCGCCGCCGGCTACCGCGTCGTCCTCACCGCCCGCCGCAAGGACCGCATCGACGCCCTGGCCGCCGAGCTCACCGGGGCCGGACACCGGGCCGTCGCCTACGAACTCGACGTCACCGACCGCGCCGCGGTCGACGTCTTCGCCCTCTTCCTCGACGACCTCGGCCCCGTCGAGGTCCTGGTCAACAACGCGGGCGGAGCACTGGGCACCGACCCCGTCGCCACCGCGGACCCCGCCGACTGGCAGGCCATGTACGAGGTCAACGTCCTCGGCACGCTCCACGTGACCCAGGCGCTGCTCCCCCTGTGGAAGACCTCCCCCGGCACGGTCGTGATCGTCTCCTCCACCGCCGGCCTCGGCACGTACGAGGGCGGCGGCGGTTACGTCGCCGCCAAGCACGGCGCCCACGCCATGGCCGAGACCCTGCGCCTGGAGCTCAACGGCCTGCCGGTCCGCGTCATCGAGATCGCCCCCGGCATGGTCAGGACCGACGAGTTCGCCCTCAACCGCTTCCGCGGCGACGAGGACCGGGCCGCGGCCGTCTACGCGGGCGTCAGCGAACCGCTGACGGCCGAGGACGTCGCGGAGACGATCGCCTGGGCGGTCACCCGGCCGCCGCACGTCAACGTCGACCTGCTCGTTCTCCGCCCCCGGGCCCAGGCCAGCAACTACAAGGTGCACCGCGAGACTTCCGGGCGCTGACTCAGCCCTTCACGCACACCACCTGCTTCAGCTTCGCCACCACCTCGACGAGATCCCGCTGCTGCTCCATGACCTGCTCGATCGGCTTGTACGCGGCCGGGATCTCGTCCACGACCCCGCGGTCCTTGCGGCACTCGACGCCCCGCGTCTGATCGGCCAGGTCCCGCTCGGAGAAGCGCTTCTTCGCCTGGTTCCGGCTCATCCGCCGACCCGCCCCGTGCGAAGCCGAGTTGAACGACGCCTCGTTCCCCAGCCCGCGCACGATGTACGAACCCGTGCCCATCGAGCCCGGGATGATCCCGTACTCGCCGCCGCCCGCGCGGATCGCGCCCTTCCGCGTGACCAGCAGATCGACGCCCTCGTAGGTCTCCTCCGCCACGTAGTTGTGGTGGCAGGAGATGACCGGCTCGAACATCGGCCTGGCCTTCTTGAACTCCTTGCGGATCACGTCCTTGAGCAGGGCCATCATGATCTCGCGGTTGTGCCGCGCGTACTCCTGGGCCCAGAAGAGGTCGTGCCGGTAGGCGTCCATCTGCGGGGTGCCCGCGAGGAAGACGGCCAGGTCGCGGTCGACGATGTTCTGGTTGTGCGAGAGCTTGCGGGCCTCGCCGATGTGGTACTCGGCCAGCTCCTTGCCGATGTTGCGGGAGCCGGAGTGCAGCATCAGCCACACCGCGTCCGTCTCGTCGAGGCAGACCTCGACGAAGTGGTTTCCGCCCCCGAGCGTTCCCATCTGCTTCAGCGCCCGGCCCTGACGGAACTTGACCGCTTCCGCGACCCCGTCGAACCGCCCCCAGAAGTCGTCCCACCCCGCCGTCGGCAGCCCGTGCAGCCGGCGCGGGTCCACCGCGTCGTCGTGCATGGCGAAGCCGACGGGAATGGCGCGCTCGACCTCCGAGCGCAGCCGGGACAGGTCGCCCGGCAGGTCGTTCGCGGTCAGGGAGGTCTTCACCGCGGACATCCCGCAGCCGATGTCGACGCCCACCGCCGCCGGACACACCGCTCCGCGCATGGCGATCACGGAGCCGACGGTGGCCCCCTTGCCGAAGTGGACGTCGGGCATCACGGCGAGGCCCTCGATCCACGGCAGCGTCGCGACGTTGCGCAGTTGCTGCATGGCGACGTCCTCGACGGTGGCCGGATCCGCCCACATGCGGATCGGCACCCGGGCGCCCGGCAGCTCGGTGAACGACATGTCTTCCCCATTCCCCCAAGAGGTGAGTCAAAAAGTGCGATAGCGCAAAAAACGCAAAAGCCGGATCAATGCACTGATTCACGACAGCGGACCAGCGGTGCGGCGGCGCGTGCGGTACACATTGTGTCCAGCGGCCACCCAGCCGCAGCAACCAGTTTTCGCCCGGGAGCGGGCGGAAGGGAGCCTCGGAACAGTGCAGCGGAGGGCGTACGCACCGGCAGCCGCACTGGCCGCCGCCGTGCTCGCGGCCGGCCTCACGGGGTGCGGCGGGAGCTCGGGGGCCGGCGGCGGGGACGACGATCCCAAGCCGGGCACCGGCGGATCCGCGGCGCCCGCCGCCGAGCCCGGCAAGTACCACAGCCTCCCCGAGCCCTGCGGCTACGTGGGCCGCGACATTCTGCGGCGCCTGCTCCCCGGGGTCGACGAGGGCTCCGAGGAGGACGCCGAGAAGGCGTACAAGGGCCAGGCCACCCTCACCTACGACGCGGACCGCCGCATCGGCTGCCGCTGGAAAACCCCGGACGACACCCGCCACCTCTCGGTCGACTTCGAGCGGGTCGTCTCGTACCAGGCGGGGGTCAGCGACGAGGACCGGGCGCAGGAGCTGTACAAGGAGCGGGCCGAAGCGGCCCACATCCCGGCCTCCTCCTCGTCCGCCCCCTCCGGCGCGCCGCCCTCCTCGTCCCCGCCGGACGCCAAGAGCACCAAGAACGCCAAGGACACAGGGGCCAAGGACGCCAAGGACAAGGCCGGGAAGAACGAGCCGAAGACGACGGGCGCGTCCTCCCGTCCCGCCGGCACGGCCTCGCCCTCCGCCCCCGCCCCGCCCTCGAACGGGCCGGAGCTGGGCTCACGGGTCCTGGACGACGTGGGCGACGACGCGTACATCGACGACAGGCTGGTCTCCGGCGGCACGGACGTGCACCGGGACGTCACCATCGTCTTCCGCTCGGCGAACGTGCTGGTCACCATCGCGTACTCGCAGGGCAGCGCCGACCGGCAGCACGTGCCCGGCAGCCAGGACCTCCAGGGCAAGGCGCACGGCCTGGCCCGGGAGATCGACGCCGGTCACTTCGGCAACTAGCCCGGCGAGTACCCCCTCCATTCCGGCCGGGCCGCGTACCGTGCGAGGAGATCCCTGTCCGGCCCCGCACCGATTGAGCGAAGGACCCATGCACCGACCCACAGCCCCGCGACTCGCCCGAATCCTCGCCTGCGCCGCCGTACCGATGGTGCTCGTCGCCGGCTGCTCCGGTTCGGGGGGCGGGAAGAAGAGCGAGAGCACGCCGTCCGCGTCGGTCACGGCGAAGCCCTCGGCCACCCCGACGCTGGCCGCGGCGAAGTACCCGAAGCTGCCCGACACCTGCAAGGCGCTCCCGGCCAAGACGGTCGAGGACCTGGTGCCGAAGGTGAAGGACAAGGCGGGCAAGGCGCTCACCGGCAGCTGCTTCTGGTGGGGCCTGAACGACGAGAAGGCCGACGACATCCAGTACCGCGACCTGAACCTCCAGTACAACGGCCTGAGTTCGGAGCCGGCCCTGGGCTCGGCGGACAAGCGGGCCCAGGAGTTCGCCGAGCAGCAGGTCAAGAAGGCCATGGCGGAGGACTCCCCGAAGGACGTCAAGAACCAGGCGGCGAGCGGCATCGGCGACTGGGCGTCCACGGTGACCACGACGACCACCAAGAAGGGCGTCGAGTACCACAACGCGACGATCATCGCCCGGACGGCCAACGTGGTGATCACCCTGAAGTACAGCGGCGCGGGCCTGGAGGGCGCGAAGGCTCCCGACGTCTCCGACCTGGTGAAGGACGCGCAGGGCGCGGCCAAGGAAGCGGTGACGGCGGTGGCCGCGGCCAACAAGAAGTAGCGCGTCCGGTCATGCGGAAGGGCCCGCCTCCCCCCGAGGGGAAGCGGGCCCTTCGCACGCGTGGCGTCAGGCGCTCAGGAGCTTGCGCACCCGGTCCGCCCCCACCGCGAGCAGCAGCGTGGGCAGGCGCGGGCCGGTGTCGCGGCCGACGAGGAGCTGGTAGAGCAGCGCGAAGAAGGAGCGCTGGGCGACCTTGAGCTCGGGGGTCGGCTTGGCCTCCGGGTCCAGACCGGCCTGGATCTTGGGCACGCCGTAGACCAGGGTGGTCAGGCCGTCGAGCGACCAGTGCGTCTCCAGCCCGTCGAGCAGCAGCCGCAGGGACTCGCGGGCCTGCTCGTCGAGCGCGGCGAGGGCCTCGGCGTCGGGCTCCTCGCGGACGATGGTGCGCTGCTCGGCCGGGACCTGGGTGTTGATCCAGTGCTCGGCGCGGTCCAGGCGCGGACGGGTCTCCTCCAGCGAGGTGACCGGGTTCTCCGGGTCCAGGTCGGCGAGGATGCGCAGGGTCTGCTCGTCGTGGCCGGCGGTGATGTCGACGACCGAGGCGAGCGTGCGGTACGGCAGCGGGCGGGGCGTGCGGGCCAGCTCGCCGGCGGCGGTGCGGGCGGCGCGGGAGTGCGCGGCGGCGTCGGCCGGCAGCGCGGTGCCCTCGGCGACCTTGGCCTCCAGCTTGTCCCACTCGTCGTAGAGCCGCTGGATCTCCTGGTCGAAGGCGATCTTGAAGGACTGGTTGGGCTTGCGGCGGGCGTACAGCCAGCGCAGCAGCGGCGCCTCCATGATCTTCAGCGCGTCGCCCGGGGTCGGGACCCCGCCCTTCGACGACGACATCTTGGCCATGCCGCTGATGCCGACGAAGGCGTACATCGGGCCGATCGGCTGCTCGCCGCCGAAGACCTTGCGGACGATCTGCCCGCCGACGACGAACGAGGAGCCGGGCGAGGAGTGGTCGACGCCGGACGGCTCGAAGATCACGCCCTCGTACGCCCAGCGCATCGGCCAGTCGACCTTCCAGACCAGCTTGCCGCGGTTGAACTCGCTCAGCAGGACGGTCTCGGAGTGGCCGCAGACGCAGGTGTAGGCGAGCTCGGTGGTCGCGTCGTCGTACGCCGTGGACGGTGGTGAGGTCGCGCTCGCAGGCGCCGCAGTACGGCTTGTACGGGAAGTACGCGCCGCCCGCGCTGCCGTCGTCCTCGGCGGCCGCGCCGGAACCCTCGGCGGCCTCCAGCTCGGCTGCGTCCAAAGCGGCATCCGGCTTCTGCTGCTGCTTCTTCGGCTTGCCGGTCGCCTTGTCCTTCGTCCGGTACTGGTCGAGGATCGCGTCGATGTCGCCGCGGTGCTTCATCGCGTGCAGGACCTGCTCGCGGTAGACGCCCGAGGCTGTACTGCTCGGTCTGGCTGATCGGGTCGTACTCGATGCCCAGCTCGGCCAGCGCCTCGACCATGGCGGCCTTGAAGTGCTCGGCCCAGTTCGGGTACGCGGAGCCGGCCGGGGCCGGGACGGAGGTCAGCGGCTTGCCGATGTGCTCGGCCCACGACTCGTCGATACCGGGGACGCCGGCCGGGACCTTGCGGTAGCGGTCGTAGTCGTCCCAGGAGATCAGGTGCCGGACCTGGTGGCCGCGGCGCCGGATCTCGTCGGCGACCAGGTGCGGGGTCATGACCTCGCGAAGGTTGCCCAGGTGGATCGGGCCGGACGGCGACAGGCCGGAGGCGACGACGATCGGTTTGCCGGGGGCGCGGCGCTCGCCCTCGGCGATGACCTCGTCGGCGAAACGGGAGACCCAGTCGGCCTCGGTGCTCTGAGCCTGTGCCACGGCACTTCCTTCCATACAGGTCTGGCATGACCATTGTCCCAGACGGCGCGGGGGGCCACCTGGTTGCCCGTCGGGGACGAAAACGGCTCGGGAGCCGTGATAGCCGCGTGGGATACTCGGTGGGCACCGAAAAACTGCCGCCTACCGGAATGGCACGCACCCCATGGCTCTGGTCCCCTCGCTCGCTTCCACCCTCCACCAGCGCATCGCGGACGCGCTCTCGGCAGCCCTGCCGGAGGCCGGCGCCGCCGACCCGCTGCTGCGACGGAGCGACCGGGCGGACTTCCAGGCCAACGGGATGCTGGCGCTGGCGAAGAAGCTCAAGGGCAATCCGCGCGAGCTGGCCGGCAAGGTCGTCGAGCAGCTCCCGGCGGGCGATCTGATCGCGGACGTCGAGGTCTCCGGCCCCGGCTTCCTCAACATCACGGTCGCCGACGCGGCGATCACGAAGACGCTGGCCGCGCGCGCCGCGGACGACCGGCTGGGCGTCCCCGTCAAGGAGCACCCCGGCACCACCGTCATCGACTGGGCCCAGCCGAACGTGGCCAAGGAGATGCACGTCGGCCACCTGCGGAACTCGGTCATCGGCAACTCGGTCCTCAAGATCCTGGAGTTCACCGGCGAGAAGGTGATCAGCCGCCACCACATCGGCGACTGGGGCACCCAGTTCGGCATGCTCATCCAGTACCTGATCGAGCACCCGCACGAGCTGGACCACAAGGCCGAGGGGGAGGTCTCCGGCGAGGAGGCCATGTCCAACCTCAACCGGCTCTACAAGGCGTCCCGCGCGCTCTTCGACTCCGACGACGAGTTCAAGGCCCGCGCCCGGCGCCGGGTGGTGGACCTCCAGGCGGGCGACGAGGAGACGCTGGCGCTCTGGCAGCGATTCGTGGACGAGTCGAAGATCTACTTCTACTCGGTCTTCGACAAGCTCGACGTGGAGATCCGCGACGAGGACATCGTCGGCGAGTCCGGCTACAACGACATGCTCGCCGAGACCTGCCGCATGCTGGAGGAGTCCGGCGTCGCGGTCCGCTCCGAGGGCGCGCTCTGCGTCTTCTTCGACGACGTCAAGGGCCCGGAGGGCAACCCGGTCCCGCTGATCGTGCAGAAGTCGGACGGCGGCTTCGGCTACGCGGCCACCGACCTGTCCGCGATCCGCGACCGCGTCTTCAACCTCAAGGCCGACACCCTGCTGTACGTGGTGGACGTCCGGCAGTCCCTGCACTTCAAGATGGTCTTCGAGACCGCCCGCCGGGCCGGCTGGCTGACCGACGACGTCAAGGCCGTGCAGCTGGGCTTCGGCACCGTGCTGGGCAAGGACGGCAAGCCGTTCAAGACCCGCGAGGGCGAGACGGTCCGCCTGGTGGACCTGCTCGACGAGGCGATCGACCGGGCCTCGGCGATCGTCCGCGAGAAGGCCCGGGACCTCGGCGAGGAGGAGATCGCCGAGCGCGGCGCCCAGGTCGGCATCGGCGCGGTGAAGTACGCGGACCTGTCCACCTCGGCGGCCCGCGACTACAAGTTCGACCTGGACCAGATGGTCTCGCTCAACGGCGACACGTCCGTCTACCTCCAGTACGCGTACGCCCGGATCCAGTCGATCCTGCGCAAGGCCCGCGAGGCCGGTGAGTCCGGGCCCGTGGCGCACCCGGAGCTCGCGCTGGCCCCGGCCGAGCGGGCGCTGGGCCTGCACCTCGACCAGTTCGCCGCGACGGTGGCGGAGGCCGCCGCGGAGTACGCGCCGCACAAGCTGGCCGGCTATCTGTACCAGCTGGCCTCGCTGTACACCGCCTTCTACGACCAGTGCCCGGTGCTCAAGGCCGAGTCCCCGGAGCTGGTGGAGAACCGCCTCTTCCTCTGCGGCCTCACCGCCCGCACGCTGAGCCAGGGCATGGCCCTGCTGGGCATCCGCACCCCCGAGCGGCTGTAGTCAGCGGGCCGCGGCCGCCCCGGCCCCCAGCTCGAACCAGATCAACTTCCCCACGAGCCCCTGGGGTTGGTCGCGCAGCGCGAACCCGCCCCAGCTGTCCGCACACCGCTGGACGAGGCCGAGCCCCCTGCCGCGCTCGGCCTCGTCGTCCGGCCCGTGCGCCGACGGCACGCGGTCGAGCACGGGCAGCCGCGGATTGGTGTCCCACACCGCGACCCGCACCCGGTCCCCCTCCCGCCGCACCCGCACCGAGGCGGGCCCGTCGGAGTACCGGTAGGCGTTGGTGACCAGCTCCGACGTCAACAGCTCGGCCGTATCGGCCAGTTCGAGGAACCCGTGCTCCTCGAAGATGGTGCGCAGAGTGCGCCGGGCGATGCACGGCGCCATGGGGTCGGAGGGAACCTGGAGCGTGTACTCCCAGAACTCGATCGGCGAGTAGCGGCGCTCGGGCCTCCATGGAACTCATAGCACGCCTCCGTAGAGTGAGCTGTCTGCCACGCACGGTAGTCATGTTCGGTTTGCCCGTGCCAGGACTGCCCGGATTCGACGAGAGACGACCTATGTGGGTGACACGGGAGGTTTAAACGGGCGCGGTGGGTGCGCCCGGGGGGAGTTTGCCCCGGTCCCGCCCTTTCACCGTTTCTCACCGCGCTCCGCGCGGGCTGTCCTCAAGCGCCGGACGGGCTGACATTCAGCCCGTCCGGCGCTTGAGGACTTCGCCCGAAGGGCGAATGGGGTCCGGGGTCTCCCCGGAAGAAACGGTGAAAGGGCGGGGCGGGGAGAGGAAAACCCTCAGCGCAGCCGCTGCGCGACCTCCGTCGCCCAGTACGTCAGAATCATGTTCGCACCGGCCCGCTTGATGCTCGTCAGCGTCTCCAGAATCGCCGCATCCCGGTCGATCCAGCCATTCGCCGCCGCCGCCTCGACCATCGCGTACTCACCCGAGATCTGATACGCCGCCACCGGCACGTCCACCGACTCCGCCACCCGATGGAGCACATCGAGGTACGGAAGCGCCGGCTTCACCATCACCATGTCCGCGCCCTCCGCGAGGTCGAGCGCCAACTCCCGCAGGGATTCCCGGGCGTTGGCCGGGTCCTGCTGGTACGTCTTGCGGTCGCCCTGCAGCGACGAGGCCACCGCCTCGCGGAACGGCCCGTAGAACGCAGACGAATACTTCGCCGTGTAGGCGAGGATGGACACGTCCTGATGCCCGGCCGCGTCCAACGCGGCGCGGACGACGCCGACCTGACCGTCCATCATCCCGCTCGGGCCCACGACATGGACACCGGCGTCGGCCTGGACGCGCGCCATCTCCGCGTACCGCTCCAGCGTCGCGTCGTTGTCGACCCGGCCCGCCGCGTCGAGGACGCCGCAGTGCCCATGATCCGTGAACTCGTCCAGGCACAGGTCGGACATGACGATGAGCTCGTCCCCGACCTCGGCCTTCACGTCGCGGATCGCGACCTGGAGGATGCCGTCCGGGTCCGTCCCGGCGCTGCCGAGCGCGTCCTTGTGCTCGGGCACGCCGAAGAGCATGATCCCGCCGACCCCGGCCTCGACCGCCTCGACGGCGGCCTTGCGCAGCGTGTCCCGCGTGTGCTGGACGACGCCCGGCATCGAGGAGACCGGCACCGGCTCGGCGATGCCCTCCCGCACGAAGGCGGGGAGGATCAACTCGGCCGGGTGCAGCCGGTGTTCGGCGACCATGCGGCGCATGGCCGGGGTGGTCCGCAGCCGCCGCGGACGGCCGGCCGGAAAAGATCCGTACGTGCTCAACTCCGTGCCCTTCTACGCGATCCGGGCCGTCGCTCGCTCGGGCGCGTGACCGGGTCCCCGGCCTCGATCGCGGCGTCGCGCCGCGCGGCCCCGAACTCCGCGAGCGCCTCGGCGAGCTTGTGCACCGAGGGCTCGGGCGACAGCACGTCCACCCGCAGGCCGTGCTCCTCCGCGGTCTTCGCGGTGGCGGGGCCGATGCAGGCGATGACGGTGACATTGTGCGGCTTGCCGGCGATGCCGACCAGGTTCCGCACGGTGGACGAGGACGTGAAGAGCACGGCGTCGAAGCCGCCGCCCTTGATCGCCTCGCGGGTCTCGGCCGGCGGCGGCGAGGCGCGCACGGTCCGGTAGGCCGTGACGTCGTCCACCTCCCAGCCCAGCTCGATCAGACCGGCCACCAGAGTCTCGGTGGCGATGTCGGCACGCGGCAGGAAGACGCGGTCGATCGGGTCGAAGACCGGGTCGTAGGGCGGCCAGTCCTCCAGCAGCCCGGCGGCCGACTGCTCGCCGCTCGGCACCAGGTCCGGCTTGACGCCGAACTCGATCAGCGACTTCGCGGTCTGCTCGCCGACGGCCGCGACCTTGATGCCGGCGAACGCCCGCGCGTCGAGCCCGTACTCCTCGAACTTCTCGCGCACGGCCTTGACCGCGTTCACGGAGGTGAAGGCGATCCACTCGTAGCGGCCGGTGACCAGGCCCTTGACCGCGCGCTCCATCTGCTGCGGGGTGCGCGGCGGTTCGACGGCGATGGTGGGCACCTCGTGCGGCACGGCGCCGTAGGAGCGGAGCTGGTCGGAGAGCGAGGCGGCCTGCTCCCCCACCCCCCTTGGTGCGAGGCCACGAGCGGCACGTTCCACGCACCGGATAGATGGCCCCCG
>NZ_BAAAXZ010000136.1:0-32272 GCF_039535865.1 Streptomyces thioluteus | reverse complement strand
TGCGACGCTCCCCGTCTTCGGCGCCACCGGCGGCAAACCGGCCGCCCTCGGTCCCGTCGAGTCAGCGAGTTGCGCTCGAACGGGCGGACACCGGGTTGCGCGCCGTCGTCCGTTGACCCGGCCCGGCTGCCCGTCGAACCAACCGCGGCCCTCGACGGGTCGTCACGGCCGACCATGGCCGCCCCCGCAACCCTGAACCGGCGCTCGCGAACGGCGCCGACGTGTCCGTCGTCTCGGCGCTCCGGGGCCCAGTGACCAGAATGGACAAACCGGCGGGATATGCCACAACTGCAATACCCGGAGCTCCTTGTGACGGCACATGCAGACGACACGGACGTTCGCCGGATCGTCGATCGTCAGCGGCCAGCCCGCCCGCGCTCGGGGCCGCGGCGCGAACCGTTCTGGTTCCTCGTACAGCTCACCGCGCTCATCCGCGCCCCCCCGTCTAATACCCGCACCACCTAGCGCGAACATGGAGCGGACTGGAGCACCTCGCTGGCGCCCCAGCGCCCACCGACTAAAAGGACCGTGGGCGCCACCCGTAACCTGACAAGGACAAAGCCGGGGCACCGGCCGGAACCACGAAGCACGGTGCGGCTGGAGAAGAACACTCACCGCTTCCAGCCTCATCGCCTGGCCTACCTGGCCACGGCCCTGTCTCGCAGACCGATGCGGACGACCCGGGCCGCGGTCCGCCACTACCATCGCGATCACCGGCGGCTGAACAGCCGTGTGGACCCCTTCTCCCGTCGGAGGGAAGCCCGACGGGAAAGGGGTCCACCACAGGCCGGATACAGACCGCAGCACCGCCCCGGATTTTACGCAGGACAGCACGCGGTCCGGGGCCGTGCACGTTGAGGTAGAAAAAATGCGGAATACAGCGCAGCGTGAGCGCGTTGAGCTGCCGACCACGGGACGACCCACTGGAAGCAAGAAAGGCAAAGCCGGGGAGTCGGGCGGCGGGGTCGCGGAACGTCGGCCCGTCGAGAACAAGGCAAGCGCTCACCGCGTCGAGGAACCGGCCGCCCTCCTCGGAGTGGAGTGCCCGAGGTACGGAGCCGGTCCGGCCCCGCGGCCAGAGACGGCGTCCAGGAAAGGGGGGCCGGTCCAGCGGGCCGGGCACCGGCAACCATTCGCCGGGGCACTGGGACGTCCGGCGCCAGCTCCAGGGTGTCACGAAACCCGGTTCCCCCTGGGCGCACCAGCAGGATGCGGACACCCAACCCCGATCCGCCGGTGGAGGAAGGCGGTCCACCAACAAACGACCCGGGTGCCGACCTGTCTCGAACAGGGCATGGGCGACCCAGCCGGGCACCTCCCTGCTGCCGCCTGCGACGGCGACCCCCAAGAACCGGGAGTACCCAGCCCGTTCGTCCGGGCCGATGCCGCGGGTCTCCCCGCTTTTCCCCAGCCAGTTCCACACTCGAGCCCAGCGGGAACGCGGCCGGTCCGTCATGGTGCGGCTGGGCCCGCTCGGCGGTGATCCACGACAAAGCAGTTTGACGGTAGTCGGAGAGCGGAGCAGTGCCCTGTTCTCCGGGACGCGGACTAGGAAGCGAGAGCACGACGGAATGGCGCGCGATCCAGAGTTGTTGACAAGACGAGGATGTCAAGGAGCGCAAGGGCAAGCGGCCCCATTGACCGTGAAAGGCGATCCAGCCAGCGGAAGTCCTCGTAGCGCGGCACGTCCTCGTCCGTCTCGACCAAGCATGTTGCGGTTTGGCCTTGGCGGAAGAAACCACACTGCGGCCGTTGCTCCGACTGGAGGGAGTCGGCGATCACCCTCCGCGGCGGGGGGACCAGGAAGTGCTCTAGGGTACTTCATCGACGCGCTCCCCGGGTGCGAACCCGGAGTAGTTGCTAGAATGTGGCCTGATGACACGGTGGGCGACAGGCTGGAGCAGGGTGGGAGTTGCCGGGTTCCATCTTGGACCTGCATCAGGAAGTGCAGGACGAAGCCGTCGAACTCCTTGCCAAGGATGCCCAGGACGTCCGGTCTCGGGCTTTGTGGATGACGGGCTTGCCCGGCCGAAACCAGGCGTCTGGAAGGGCCCTTCGGAGGCGACCGACCTCCATGGCCCTCGACGGATAAGAACCGGCCGCTAACGGTGGACTGAGGTTGCCCGCACGGGGGGCGGTCGAACTCAGCCTCGAGCTCGTCGAGCTCGCACACCGTTTCCCAGTTCTCCGAAGCGGTGGGCGTCGCCCGTAGTCCGTCCGCAACCAGCCAACGGGGGACTCCTCGTGCCGGGCACCCGGCCTGCGGGGGCAAAGCGGCGACCGGGCCAGTCCGGAGCGACAAGCGGCCTTTTCGGTCCGGGGGCGCACACGGCGTCGAGCAGGCGGTCCACGGCAGGTTTCCTCTCCCGCGCCTTCCGGCGCAGAAGGGTACGACGGTGCGCCGCGAGGCCTCGGCGAGGGGCACCCGGAACTCCGTCCGACCAGCCGGTGGCGGCCGGAACAAACGGGCGGAGCGATCGTGACGGTCACAGCTCTGACCGGACGTCGCGCCCCGGCTCGGCGGTGCGCCGAGGGGGGTTCGACGGAGGACCACGGGAACGGGCGGGCCGGCCGGTGTGCTCCGCGGCCCAGGGCGGCCACCTGCCCTGAAGACGGAGCCGAGGGGCTCGCCCCGCTGTGTCCGAGCAGAACCAGTGCCAATGGCCGGAAACAGCGCCCCCAAGCGTGCCGGAGCGGCGGCGACGAAAGGCCCGAAGGCGGCGTCGGCCGACGTACAGCAGGTCGCCGAGAGCGACCGTGGCCGGAAAAAATCGTGGCCACATGGTGATCGGAGCACCGGGGCCAAGCGCCCTGCGGGCCATCGTCGTCACCCACGAACGCACGCCGTTGTCCCGGGCCACGGATCCGGGCCTTAAAGCCGAAGACGGTGGGAGCCGCCGGAGGGAGACGCCGGGCAGGACGCCCCTCGGCGTCCGCGGCGAGCAAACAGCCGTTCCAGTCAACGCAGCTGCTAGGCTGTCGTACTCCCCCGCCGGCCGGTCGGTCTCGGTGCCGTCGAGCACTGTCACTTAGTGTGCCAGGGGGGCCCGCCTGGGAGTACGCGCCGTCGAAACAGCACCGTGCCGGCATCCCGTGCGGGGGCAGGGCGGCGAGCGCGCCGCGAGGTCGCTGGACCGATGCCTGGACTGTTGAACGCGTGTCCGAGCGGCCGCGTCGCTCGTCCTCGATCCGCAGGTCGTTCCCAGCCCCCTCGCTCGTGGCGATGTTCGGGCCCGGAATCCGGTGCGAGGACGACGGACGTCGGCGTCCGCGACGGCCGCCGCATCGCGCGGGGCCGAAGTGAGGTCGAGCGGGCGCGGACCATCGACGGGCGGCGCGGGCCCCGGGCGGGGGACGGCCACAGGGCCGCCTGGAACACCGCCCTGATCCGCCAGGGCCAGCCCGCGGAGGAGAGGCAGCCAGTTTGTCGCGCAGACATGCGGAGCGACGAAGGTGCCGGAGGCGCCTAGCAGGGCGACGAGCGGGGCGAGTCACGGCCACAGCCGGTCCTAACTCCGCTTCCCGCAGGCTGCGTAGTCGGGCAGCAGCCCCCCTAACCGCGGCCCTCGGCGAGCGTGGGCGCGTGCGGGTCGCAAAGGAAAGCGGCGAGCGGACGGAGGGTTCCATCGCCCAAAAGTCCGGGGAGGGGCATGGCGAGGGCCGGGGTCGAGGGGAGTCTAGGAAGCGTGCTCCAGCGAGTCAGGGGGCGTAGCCCCTGCCGCAAAGCCAGGACACCACCCGACCGAACCGTCCCTCCAAGGGACAGGAAGGCGTGTCCCAACCCGACGGGGACGTACAGGGCCCGGCCGCCGTCGGCCAGCACGAAGCGATTCGCTCGCAAGGTCGCAGCGGGCCGAAGGTCGAGCGAGCCCACCCGCAGGGTCCACGAGGTAGTCGAGGATACCAAGCGGACCGAGAATGGGGCATTCAGACCGTATTTTGGCGCGGAGGCCCAAAAGGGCGCGTCGGCGAGTGTAGTGGACTCCGCGGGAGGACACGCCGCGGGCAGGAACACGTTGATTGGCTTGACAGTGCGCACCGGGAAGAGCCGGGTGCGGACGGCCCCGCGAACGCCTCCTTGCCCGGAAAAACGGCGAGGTGAACAGGCCACGCGTTCGTCCCGGTACAACGGCAGCGGTGCGAAAGTGCGAATAAGTTGCGCCCCTCGTGTGTCCCCAGCTTCTCCGAGTCCACGCCACGCCCTGCTCAGCCGGTCGCACCGCCCGGAGCACGCCACGAAGAAGAAGACCGGTTGCCGGGGTCTCAGCCGTGACGTACTCGACGGCGAGAGCCGGCCCGGGTTGAAGGCGGTCTCGTACTGTTTCACCGATGTGAAGAAGGCCATCACGATGGGTGCGGTGAGTAAGCTCAACGCCCTTCCCCGGTTCGGCGAACGCGTTAGATGTTGGACCCTCAACCCATCCGGCTAAGGCGGGCGTCCCCCTCGAAGGAAACGAGAAGGCCGTTGTGAGGAGGAGCGGGCAGACAGGTGCGGGCAGTTCCACGCTTCGAGACGACTAGAGACTGGCCGCCCAAAGACAAAATGGGTCTATGGGTGAAAGTTGGCCGGAACCCACCAAGGGGTTGACCACGACGAGCCGCCGCGCGTTTCAGGTGGGCGGCGAACGAGGCCGCGAGGCGTAGCCATTCGCGTCCCCCGGCCGAGGTTTGCCCACGGCGCCTGAAGGGGAGACGAACCGCGGTCGAGCGGTCGGGCCGGTGGCGGCCGGCCCGCATGGTTCGCCCGGTGGCGAGCCGAGGGACGTCCTGTCTCCCGGCGGCAGAAATCGTCCAGGATGCCGTCGGTCCGCGTGGATGGCCCTCGCACCGGGTGAACTCCTGGGCGAAGTACCGTGGCAGATGTGCCGCCGGTGCCGCAGCCGACTTCGAGCAGGGACGCGGCGCGCCGGGTGGGTGGCGCGGATGTGGCCGGGCGACCACGGCCGCCTCGCCCGGTAGTCCTTGCCGCGTCCGCGGTAGATGGAATGGCGTCGTAGGGTCACACGGGCGGCGTAGATGCTCAGGTCGGCCTGGGCGAACGGTGTGGCTGGCATGGTTCGCAGAGCTACTTCCTTCCAGTGGGGGGTGCCCGTCTCAGAGCCCGTCTCAGAGCGCGGCGAGGACCTCGCGGAGGGCCGCGATGGTCCGCTCCTGCACCGCCTCGGGGAGCGAGGGGTACATGGGCAGCGAGAAGATCTCGCCGGCCAGGTCGTTCCGTGACCGGCAGCGAGCCCTCGGACCAGCCGAGGTGCGCGAAGCCGGACATGGTGTGCACCGGCCACGGATAGCTGATGTTGAGGGAGATGCCCCGGGCCTCCAGCGCCTCCAGGACGGCGTCGCGCCGCGGGTGGCGGACGACGTACACGTAGTGGACGTGGTCGTTGCCCTCGTTGACGGACGGCAGCACGAGCCCGCCCGGTCCGGTCAGGTCGCCGAGGCCCTCCTCGTACCGGCGGGCGACCGCGCGCCGGCCCTCGATGTAGGAGTCGAGGCGGCCGAGCTTGCGGCGGAGGATCTCCGCCTGCACCTCGTCCAGCCGCGCGTTGTGACCGGGCGTCCTGACGACGTAGTACGTCCTGTCCATGCCGTAGTAGCGCAGTTGCCGCAGGCGCGGTCGGTCTCCTCGTCGTCGGTGAGCACCGCTCCCCCGTCGCCGTAGGCCCCGAGCACCTTGGTGGGGTAGAAGGAGAACGCGGCGGCGTCGCCCATCGTGCCGCGATCCGGCCGTGGTGACGGGCTCCGTGCGCCTGGGCGCAGTCCTCCAGGGATCTTCAGCCCGTGGCGCCGCGCGATCCGCCTCCAGCGGCGCCATGTCCGCGGCACTGCCCGTAGAGATGGACCGGCAGCAGGACCTTGGTGCGCGGGGGTGATCGCGGCCTCGACCCGGTCGGTGTCGATGAGGAAGTCCTTCTCGCGGACGTCCACGAAGACCGGGACGGCTCCGGTGGAGACGATGGCGACGACGGTCGGCGCAGCGGTGTTGGCCACCGTGACGACCTCGTCGCCCGGCCCGACGCCCAGCGCCTCCAGGGCGAGCGCGAGCGCGTTGGTGCCGTTGTCGACGCCCGTGCAGAAGCCGGTGCCGTGGTAGCGGGCGAACTCCTCCTCGAAGCCCCGCACGCTGCGCCGAGCACCAACTGCCCCGGAGGAGAAGACCTGTTCGACGGCCGCGAGCAGGTCGTGCCCGCTCCTTCTCGTACTCGGGCAGATAGTCCCAGACACGAATGGTCACGCGGTGTCCCTCCTGATCGTGGTGGAGTGCGCGGCCGGCCCTCCGCGGGCGGTCCGAACCAGCGGCGCAGCGCCCCGGACAGGCCGTCGCCGTCGCCGCCGGCCCAGGCGACGTACCCGTCGGGGCCGGACGAGGAGGGCGGCGGCTCCGGCGAGGGGACCGTCCGCGTCCGGGGTGCCGGTCACGGTCACCACCCGGTCCTTCCAGCCGGCCGCCGCCGCGCGCAGCCCGGCGTCGTCGGCCAGGTCGAGCAGCACTCCCTGGGCGGAGCGCAGCAGGCGCGTGGTGGTGACGGTGCCGCGGCGGTCCGCAGCGGGAGCGGCGGCAGGCGCCGGCCGGCGAGCGGATGGCCGTCGTGCCCATGGGGTGGCGGATGTCCAGGCCGCTGACGACGCCCGCGAGGTGCCGCCGTACGTCCGGGTGGACGAGGAGCTCCGCGACAGGGCGCGGAGCGGCTCGGTTTCGGCGCCGGCCGAGGTAGAGGGTGCCCTGCGCCGGGTGTTCATCAGCAGCCTGGCCCCGCGCGTGCGCTCGGAGTGGTAGGTGTCCAGCAGGCCGGGGGGCGCCCAGCCCTGGATCGTGGCGGCGAGTTTCCAGCCCAGGTTGACGGCGTTCCTGGAGGCCGGTGCTCAATCCCTGTCCTCCTGCGGGGAGATGGACGTGGCGGCGTCCCCGGCGAGCAGGATCCGGCCCCGGCGGGTACTCGTGTGACCTGGCGGGTGGCGTCGGTGAAGCGGCTGACCCACTCCGCGCGGTCCGCCGCCGATGTCCTCGCCGGTGATGCGCCGCCAGGCCGCGGCCACTTCGGCGAGCCGGGCCGCTCGCCGGGCCCGCGCACCGGGGCGCGGTCCGGGCAGACGATGACGCGGTCCACCCCGTCGCGCAGCGGTGCGGCCATCACCATGCCGCCGGCAGGCCGTTCGCCGAGGAACCGCGGCCGCACCGCGCAGCCGGCCCACGTCGGCCCAGGTACATCTCGCGGGTCGCGGGGGTCCCGGGGAAGTCGAATCCGGCCGCCGTGCGCACCGTGGCTCCGCCCGCCGTCGCAGCCCACCAGATACGCGCAGCGCAGCCGCCGGAACGCCCCCCGGGGTGTGGACGGTGGCCTGGACGGCGTCGCCGAGGTCGTCAGGCCCGGTCAGCTCCCAGCCGCGCCGGATGTCCGCGCCGAGGCCCCCGGCCCACTCCTCCAGCACGGCCTCGGTGCGGGCCTGCGGGATGCCGCGCGCCCCGAAGTGGGCGCCCGGCAGGACGGAGTAGTCGAACCGCAGGCCGCCGAAGTGTCCTCCGGGCTGGTCTCCAACTCCTCGCCGACAGGGGAGCACGCCGGCGCTGTCGAGGACCTCCATCGCCCGGGCGGTGAAGCCGAGCCCGCGCGACTGCCCGCTGGGCTCCGGCAGCCGCTCCACCACGACGACGCGCGCGCCGCCGGAGCCGCAGTTCGCCCGCGAGCATCAGCCCGGTCGGGCCGGCGCCGACGACCACGACGTCGGGTGGTCTCGACGTCGGCGGTCTCGGCGTCGGTGATCGCGACGCCGGGGCCGTCCTCTCCCCCGTCACCTCCGCCGTCCGCCGCCACCGTCCCGGGTTGTCGCGGTACCAGGCGACGGTGGCGGCGAGCCCGCGTCGAGGGGACGCGCGGCGCGTTAGCCGAGCTCCTCCCGGATCTTGCGGTCGTCCAGCGCGTAGCGCAGGTCGTGCCCCTTGCGGTCGGCCACGTGGCGGACCAGGGAGGGATCGGCCCCGCACAGGCGGCAGGAGCGTTTCGGTCAGGTCGGAGTTGGTCAGTTCGTCGCCGCCGCCCACGTTGTAGACCTCGCCCGCCCGGCCGTGGGTCAGCACCAGGTGGACGGCCCGGGCAGTGGTCGTCCACGTGCAGCCACTCGCGGCGGTTGCGGCCGTCCCCGTAGAGCGGGACCGGCTCGCCCCGCAGCAGATTGGTGACGAACCGCGGGATCAGCTTCTCGGGGTGCTGGCGGGGGCCGTAGTTGTTGGAGCACCGGGTGACGGACACGTCCAGCCCGTGGGTGCGCCAGTACGACCGTGCGACGAGGTCGGAACCCGCCTTCGTGGCGGCGTAGGGGGAGTTGGGAGCAGCGGGGACTCCTCGGTCCACGACCCCTCGGCGACGGAGCCGTAGACCTCGTCGGTGGAGACGTGCACGACGCGCTCCACGCCGGCGCGCACGGCCGGGCCTCCAGCAGCGTCTGGGTGCCCAGCACGTGGTGCGCGGCGAACTCGCCCCGTGCGCCGACCGAGCGGTCGACGTGCGACTCGGCGGCGAAGTGCACCACCGCGTCGTGGCCCGGCAGCAGTCCGTCCAGCAGCTCCGGGTCGCAGACGGTCGCCGTGGACGAAGTCGAGGCCGCTCGTGGGAGGCGGGGAGGTTGGCCCGGTCGGCCCGCGTAGGTCAGCCGGTCGAGGACGGTGATCCGCGGCAGGGCCGCTGCCGATCGTGCCGTCCAGCAGCGACCGCACGTAGTGGGAGCCGATGAACCCGGCGCGCGCCGGTGACGAGGATCCTCATGAGGGCCGCCCTCGGGCGCTCCGCGGCCGGGCCCTCGGTGATCTCCATGATGTACTGCCGTAGGGGGAGTTGGCCAGGGCCCGGCCGAGGCGGTGGCAGGCGTCGCGGTCGATGTACCCCATGCGCCGGCGATCTCCTCGACGCAGCCGATCCTTACGCCCTGCCGGTGTTCCAGGATCTGCACGTACTGGCTCGCCTCCGTCAGGGCGTTGTGGGTGCCGGTGTCCAGCCAGACGAAGCCGCGTCCAGTTCGACGAACGCGGCCTTGCCGCGCCGGAGATAGGCGAGGTTCACATCGGTGATCTCCAGCTCGCCGCGCATCCGGAGGGGCGCAGGCCGCGGGCGATCCGACGACGTCGTTTGTCGTAGAAGTACAGGCCGGTGACGGCCAGTTGGAGCGGGGCGCGGCGGGCTTCTCCTCGATGGAGACCATGCGGGCGGCCGGACGCGTCGGTCTCCTCCCGACGCCGTACCGCTCCGGTCGCGGACCGGGTAGCCGAAGAGGGACGCAAGCGTCGAGGTCCCGGGCGCTGGGAGCGGGAGCAGTTCGCCGAAGCCGGGCCCGTGAAGAGTGTTGTCGCCGGAGCACCAGAGGCCACCGGTTTCGTCGCCGATGTGGTCGGCGACACGAGGAACGCGTCGGCCAGGCCCCGGGGTTGTTGTCCTGCTCCGCGTAGCTGAGGGTCAGGCCCAGCGAGGAGCCGTCGCCGAAGCAGGCGCGTGGAAGCCGCGGCGTGCGCCCGGCGCGGAGATGATCTCGTGGATGTCCGTGACCCCGGCCAGCATCAGCACGGACAACGGGTAGTAGACCATGGGCTTGTCGTAGACCGGCAGCAGCTGCTTGGAGACGCCCAGGCTGATCGGTGCAGCCGCGAACCCGTGGCCGCCGGCCAGGATGATGCCCTTCACGCCCCCGCCTCTCCGGGCTCGCCGAACCAGCGCCGCAGGGCCTCCCCGGGCCCGTTCCGCGCCGCCCCGGCGGCCGTGGCCGCCCAGGCGACGTGGCCGTCCGGGCGGAGCAGGACGGCGTCCGTGCCGTCCGGCAGCCCGTCCGGGCGCGGTCCGTCGAGGCGGGCGGCGGTGTACCGGACGCGGTCCGCCCACGGCGCGGCCTGCGCGCGGATCCGGTCGTCGCCGACGAGGTCCAGCAGGACGCCGCCGCCGGCGCGGAGCAGCCGGAAGCCGGTCGACGGCCGGTCCCCCACGAGCAGTCGGAGGCAGGGCAGCCGGGCACCGCACAGCGGATGGCCGCCGTCCGGGCCCATGTCGTAGCGGACGTCGAGACCGGAGATCATCCCGGCCAGGTGGACGCGGACCTCCTCCAGCGGGATCAGCTCGCCGAGGAGGGCGCGCAGCGGATCGGCCTCCGGTCCGCCGAGCAGCAGGCCCGCCTGGATCCCGATGTTCCCCAGGACTCTCAGGCCGACGGCCCGGCGTTCGGTGTCGTAGGTGTCGAGCAGATCCGCCGGTGCCCGGCCGCGGACCGTGGCGGCGAGCTTCCAGCCGAGGTTGACGGCGTCCTGGAGGCCCAGGTTGAGGGCCTGTCCGCCGATCGGCATCTGCCGGTGGGCCGCGTCACCCGCGTAGAGGACGCGGCCGTGGCGGTAGCGGGCGAGCTGCCGGGAGGCGTCCCCGAAGGCGTTCACCCACAGCGGGGTCCCGGCACCGATGCGCTCCCCGGTGACGCGCTCCCAGGCCGCGGCGACCTCGGCGAACTCCGGTGCGGCGGTGCGCCGTCGGGCGGCGGCGCCGAACTCGTGCACCATCACGCGGGTCACGCCGTCGGGGCGCCGGGCCGCGACGGCCAGGCCGCCCGGTAGGCGTTCGAAGCGCCGGTCGGGGACGTCGATGCCGGCCACGTCGGCGCGCAGCAGCTCCCGCCCCGCGTCGTGCCCGGGGAAGCGGGGGGCCAGCAGCCGGCGGACGGTGCTGTCCTCCCCGTCGCAGGCGACGGCGTAGGCGGCCCGGACGACGACGGTGCCGTCCGGTCCCGAGGCCCGGGCCTCGACGTGGTCCTCCCCCGCGGTGAGGGTGTGCAGTTCGTGGCCGCGCCGCACGTCGGCACCGAGCGAACGGGCCCATGCGTCGAGGAGTTCCTCGGTCCGGCCCTGCGGCACCTTCCACTGGCCGGAGCAGGGCCCGGGCAGCGTGAGGTCGAGGGGGATGCCGCCGAAGTGGCCCCGGGGTTCGCGGGGCGGGTCGCCGAGCCGGCCGAGGAGCCCCCGGCCGTCCAGCAGTTCCGCGGTTCTGGCGTGCAGGGTGGAGGCCCGGGACTCGGTGGTCGGTCCGGTGCGCCGCTCCAGGACGGTCACCTCGGCGCCGCCCAGCCGCAGTTCGCCCGCGAGCATCAGCCCGACGGGGCCGCCGCCGACGACCAGGACCTCGGTGGTGAGCGGGGTCGCGTTCTCGGCTGCCATGGTCAGCGCCTGCTCTCCGCGTGGTCCTTGGCGTGGCCCAGGGTGGCGCGGCTGTTGGCCCCGAGGGCGTCGCGCACGTAGGCGCGGGCGTCGGCGACGGTGGCGCGCGGGCCGAGGACGGCCGCGATGTTCGCCGTGTTGAGCACGACGGTGTGCTGCGAGGTGGCGGCGACCCGGCCGTCGGCGGCCGGGAGGAAGGTCCAGTACCCGGTGTGCACGGTCATCAGCGCCGGCAGGGTCACCTGCTTGTAGACGATCCTGTCGTGCGGGAAGCACACGCGGAACGACTCGGTGGTGTGCGTCGAACCGTCCTTCGCCACAGTGTCCATGCGCAGCCGTTGCAGCCCCGGGGTGTCCTCCGTCAGCTGTACGGCGGACACGTGCGGCAGCCGGCGGTCCCACAGCCGGGCCTCGTCGACGAAGGCGTAGGCGTCCTCGGCCGCGCCCTCGATGTGCACGGTGTCCTCGAAGGAGAACAGCGTCTCGTCACCGGCCCGTTCGGCATGGGCCTTGAGCGCGGCCAGCTCCGCGCCGGAGTTGCGGTCCACGGCGCGGTCGATCCACTCCAGCCCGGCCGGATCGTCGTCCACCGCCCGGTAGTCGTGCAGCAGCCGGACGCGGGACGTGGCCGCCGTCAGACGGTTCGATCACCCGGGTGATCGAACCGCTGACGGCGGCCACGTCCCGCGTCCGGCTGCTGCACGACTACCGGGCGGTGGACGACGATCCGGCCGGGCTGGAGTGGATCGACCGCGCCGTGGACCGCAACTCCGGCGCGGAGCTGGCCGCGCTCAGGCCCATGCCGAACGGGCCGGTGACGAGACGCTGTTCTCCTTCGAGGACACCGTGCACATCGAGGGCGCGGCCGAGGACGCCTACGCCTTCGTCGACGAGGCCCGGCTGTGGGACCGCCGGCTGCCGCACGTGTCCGCCGTACAGCTGACGGAGGACACCCCGGGGGCTGCAACGGCTGCGCATGGACACTGTGGCGAAGGACGGTTCGACGCACACCACCGAGTCGTTCCGCGTGTGCTTCCCGCACGACAGGATCGTCTACAAGCAGGTGACCCTGCCGGCGCTGATGACCGTGCACACCGGGTACTGGACCTTCCTCCCGGCCGCCGACGGCCGGGTCGCCGCCACCTCGCAGCACACCGTCGTGCTCAACACGGCGAACATCGCGGCCGTCCTCGGCCCGCGCGCCACCGTCGCCGACGCCCGCGCCTACGTGCGCGACGCCCCTCGGGGCCAACAGCCGCGCCACCCTGGGCCACGCCAAGGACCACGCGGAGAGCAGGCGCTGACCATGGCAGCCGAGAACGCGACCCCGCTCACCACCGAGGTCCTGGTCGTCGGCGGCGGCCCCGTCGGGCTGATGCTCGCGGGCGAACTGCGGCTGGGCGGCGCCGAGGTGACCGTCCTGGAGCGGCGCACCGGACCGACCACCGAGTCCCGGGCCTCCACCCTGCACGCCAGAACCGCGGAACTGCTGGACGGCCGGGGCTCCTCGGCCGGCTCGGCGACCCGCCCCCGCGAACCCCGGGGCCACTTCGGCGGCATCCCCCCTCGACCTCACGCTGCCCGGGCCCTGCTCCGGCCAGTGGAAGGTGCCGCAGGGCCGGACCGAGGAACTCCTCGACGCATGGGCCCGTTCGCTCGGTGCCGACGTGCGGCGCGGCCACGAACTGCACACCCTCACCGCGGGGGAGGACCACGTCGAGGCCCGGGCCTCGGGACCGGACGGCACCGTCGTCGTCCGGGCCGCCTACGCCGTCGCCTGCGACGGGGAGGACAGCACCGTCCGCCGGCTGCTGGCCCCCCGCTTCCCCGGGCACGACGCGGGGCGGGAGCTGCTGCGCGCCGACGTGGCCGGCATCGACGTCCCCGACCGGCGCTTCGAACGCCTACCGGGCGGCCTGGCCGTCGCGGCCCGGCGCCCCGACGGCGTGACCCGCGTGATGGTGCACGAGTTCGGCGCCGCCGCCCGACGGCGCACCGCCGCACCGGAGTTCGCCGAGGTCGCCGCGGCCTGGGAGCGCGTCACCGGGGAGCGCATCGGTGCCGGGACCCCGCTGTGGGTGAACGCCTTCGGGGACGCCTCCCGGCAGCTCGCCCGCTACCGCCACGGCCGCGTCCTCTACGCGGGTGACGCGGCCCACCGGCAGATGCCGATCGGCGGA
Organism: Streptomyces thioluteus; assembly: GCF_039535865.1. NCBI lineage: Bacteria > Bacillati > Actinomycetota > Actinomycetes > Kitasatosporales > Streptomycetaceae > Streptomyces > Streptomyces thioluteus. The sequence continues at coordinate 18,916 of NZ_BAAAXZ010000136.1, read as the reverse complement.
CAGGCCCTCAACCTGGGCCTCCAGGACGCCGTCAACCTCGGCTGGAAGCTCGCCGCCACGGTCCGCGGCCGGGCACCGGCGGATCTGCTCGACACCTACGACACCGAACGCCGGGCCGTCGGCCTGAGAGTCCTGGGGAACATCGGGATCCAGGCGGGCCTGCTGCTCGGCGGACCGGAGGCCGATCCGCTGCGCGCCCTCCTCGGCGAGCTGATCCCGCTGGAGGAGGTCCGCGTCCACCTGGCCGGGATGATCTCCGGTCTCGACGTCCGCTACGACATGGGCCCGGACGGCGGCCATCCGCTGTGCGGTGCCCGGCTGCCCTGCCTCCGACTGCTCGTGGGGGACCGGCCGTCGACCGGCTTCCGGCTGCTCCGCGCCGGCGGCGGCGTCCTGCTGGACCTCGTCGGCGACGACCGGATCCGCGCGCAGGCCGCGCCGTGGGCGGACCGCGTCCGGTACACCGCCGCCCGCCTCGACGGACCGCGCCCGGACGGGCTGCCGGACGGCACGGACGCCGTCCTGCTCCGCCCGGACGGCCACGTCGCCTGGGCGGCCACGGCCGCCGGGGCGGCGCGGAACGGGCCCGGGGAGGCCCTGCGGCGCTGGTTCGGCGAGCCCGGAGAGGCGGGGGCGTGAAGGGCATCATCCTGGCCGGCGGCCACGGGTCGCGGCTGCACCCGATCACCCTGGGCGTCTCCAAGCAGCTGCTGCCGGTCTACGACAAGCCCATGGTCTACTACCCGTTGTCCGTGCTGATGCTGGCCGGGGTCACGGACATCCAGATCATCTCCGCGCCGGGCGACGCCGCCGGCTTCCAGCGCCTGCTCGGCGACGGCTCCTCGCTGGGCCTGACCCTCAGCTACGCGGAGCAGGACAAACCCCGGGGCCTGGCCGACGCGTTCCTCGTGTCCGCCGACCACATCGGCGACGAACCGGTGGCCCTGGTGCTCGGCGACAACATCTTCCACGGGCCCGGCTTCGGCGAACTGCTCCGCTCCAGCGCCCGGGACGTCGACGGCTGCGTCCTCTTCGGCTACCCGGTCCGCGACCCGGAGCGGTACGGCGTCGGGGAGACCGACGCGTCCGGCCGCCTGGTCTCCATCGAGGAGAAGCCCGCCGCGCCCCGCTCCAACCTGGCCGTCACCGGCCTGTACTTCTACGACAACGACGTCGTCCGGATCGCCCGCGGCCTGCGCCCCTCCGAGCGCGGCGAGCTGGAGATCACCGATGTGAACCTCGCCTATCTCCGGCGCGGCAAGGCCCGGTTCGTGGAACTGGGACGCGGCTTCGTCTGGCTGGACACCGGCACCCACAACGCCCTGACGGAGGCGAGCCAGTACGTGCAGATCCTGGAACACCGGCAGGGCGTAAGGATCGGCTGCGTCGAGGAGATCGCCTGGCGCATGGGGTACATCGACCGCGACGCCTGCCACCGCCTCGGCCGGGCCCTGGCCAACTCCCCCTACGGGCAGTACATCATGGAGATCACCGAGGGCCCGGCCGCCGGAGCGCCGAGGGCGGCCTCATGAGGATCCTCGTCACCGGCGGCGCCGGGTTCATCGGCTCCCACTACGTGCGGTCGCTGCTGGACGGCACGATCGGCAGCGGCCTGCCGCGGATCACCGTCCTCGACCGGCTGACCTACGCGGGCGACCGGGCCAACCTCCCCGCCTCCCACGAGCGGCTCGACTTCGTCCACGGCGACGTCTGCGACCCGGAGCTGCTGGACGGACTGCTGCCGGGCCACGACGCGGTGGTGCACTTCGCCGCCGAGTCGCACGTCGACCGCTCGGTCGGCGCCGGGGCGGAGTTCGCGCGCACCAACGTGCTGGGCACCCAGACGCTGCTGGAGGCGGCCGTGCGCGCCGGCGTGGAGCGCGTCGTGCACGTCTCCACCGACGAGGTCTACGGCTCCGTCGCCGAGGGGTCGTGGACCGAGGAGTCCCCGCTGCTCCCCAACTCCCCCTACGCCGCCACGAAGGCGGGTTCCGACCTCGTCGCACGGTCGTACTGGCGCACCCACGGGCTGGACGTGTCCGTCACCCGGTGCTCCAACAACTACGGCCCCCGCCAGCACCCCGAGAAGCTGATCCCGCGGTTCGTCACCAATCTGCTGCGGGGCGAGCCGGTCCCGCTCTACGGGGACGGCCGCAACCGCCGCGAGTGGCTGCACGTGGACGACCACTGCCGGGCCGTCCACCTGGTGCTGACCCACGGCCGGGCGGGCGAGGTCTACAACGTGGGCGGCGGCGACGAACTGACCAACCTCGACCTGACCGAACGGCTCCTGCGCCTGTGCGGGGCCGATCCCTCCCTGGTCCGCCACGTGGCCGACCGCAAGGGGCACGACCTGCGCTACGCGCTGGACGACCGCAAGATCCGGGAGGAGCTCGGCTACGCGCCGCGCGTCCCCTTCGACGCGGGCCTCGCCGCCACCGTCGCCTGGTACCGCGACAACCCGGGACGGTGGCGGCGGACGGCGGAGGTGACGGGGGAGAGGACGGCCCCGGCCGTCGCGATCACCGACGCCGAGACCGCCGACGTCGAGACCACCGACGTCGTGGTCGTCGGCGCCGGCCCGACCGGGCTGATGCTCGCGGGCGAACTGCGGCTCGGCGGCGCGCGCGTCGTCGTGGTGGAGCGGCTGCCGGAGCCCAGCGGGCAGTCGCGCGGGCTCGGCTTCACCGCCCGGGCGATGGAGGTCCTCGACCAGCGCGGCGTGCTCCCCCTGTTCGGCGAGGAGTTGGAGACCAGCCCGGAGGGACACTTCGGCGGCCTGCGGTTCGACTACTCCGTCCTGCCGGGCGCCCACTTCGGGGCGCGCGGCATCCCGCAGGCCCGCACCGAGGCCGTGCTGGAGGAGTGGGCCGGGGGCCTCGGCGCGGACATCCGGCGCGGCTGGGAGCTGACCGGCCTGACCGACCTCGGCGACGCCGTCCAGGCCACCGTCCACACCCCGGAGGGCGTCCGGCGGCTGCGCTGCGCGTATCTGGTGGGCTGCGACGGCGGGCGGAGCCCGGTGCGCACGGCGGCCGGATTCGACTTCCCCGGGACCCCCGCGACCCGCGAGATGTACCTGGCCGACGTGGCCGGCTGCGCGGTGCGGCCGCGGTTCCTCGGCGAACGGCTGCCCGGCGGCATGGTGATGGCCGCACCGCTGCGCGACGGGGTGGACCGCGTCATCGTCTGCCCGGACCGCGCCCCGGTGCGCGGGCCCGGCGAGCGGCCCGGCTTCGCCGAAGTGGCCGCGGCCTGGCGGCGCATCACCGGCGAGGACATCGGCGGCGGACGCGCGGAGTGGGTCAGCCGCTTCACCGACGCCACCCGCCAGGTCACCGAGTACCGCCGGGGCCGGATCCTGCTCGCCGGGGACGCCGCCCACGTCCATCTCCCCGCAGGAGGACAGGGATTGAGCACCGGCCTCCAGGACGCCGTCAACCTGGGCTGGAAACTCGCCGCCACGATCCAGGGCTGGGCGCCCCCCGGCCTGCTGGACACCTACCACTCCGAGCGGCACGCCGTCGGGGCCAGGCTGCTGATGAACACCCGGGCGCAGGGCACCCTCTACCTCGGCGGCGCCGAAACCGAGCCGCTCCGCGCCCTGTTCGCGGAGCTCCTCGTCCACCCGGACGTACGGCGGCACCTCGCGGGCGTCGTCAGCGGCCTGGACATCCGCCACCCCATGGGCACGGACGGCCATCCGCTCGCCGGCCGGCGCCTGCCGCCGCTCCCGCTGCGGACCGCCGCGGGCACCGTCACCACCACGCGCCTGCTGCGCTCCGCCCAGGGAGTGCTGCTCGACCTGGCCGACGACGCCGGGCTGCGCGCGGCGGCGGCCGGCTGGAAGGACCGGGTGGTGACCGTGACCGGCACCCCGGACGCGGACGGTCCCCTCGCCGGAGCCGCCGCCCTCCTCGTCCGGCCCGACGGGTACGTCGCCTGGGCCGGCGGCGACGGCGACGGCCTGTCCGGGGCGCTGCGCCGCTGGTTCGGACCGCCCGCGGAGGGCGGCCGCGCACTCCACCACGATCAGGAGGACACCGCGTGACCATTCGTGTCTGGGACTATCTGCCCGAGTACGAGAAGGAGCGGGACGACCTGCTCGCGGCCGTCGAACAGGTCTTCTCCTCCGGGCAGTTGGTGCTCGGCGGCAGCGTGCGGGGCTTCGAGGAGGAGTTCGCCCGCTACCACGGCACCGGCTTCTGCACGGGCGTCGACAACGGCACCAACGCGCTCGCGCTCGCCCTGGAGGCGCTGGGCGTCGGGCCGGGCGACGAGGTCGTCACGGTGGCCAACACCGCTGCGCCGACCGTCGTCGCCATCGTCTCCACCGGAGCCGTCCCGGTCTTCGTGGACGTCCGCGAGAAGGACTTCCTCATCGACACCGACCGGGTCGAGGCCGCGATCACCCCGCGCACCAAGGTCCTGCTGCCGGTCCATCTCTACGGGCAGTGCGCGGACATGGCGCCGCTGGAGCGGATCGCGCGGCGCCACGGGCTGAAGATCCTGGAGGACTGCGCCCAGGCGCACGGAGCCCGTCACCACGGCCGGATCGCCGGCACGATGGGCGACGCCGCCGCGTTCTCCTTCTACCCCACCAAGGTGCTCGGGGCCTACGGCGACGGGGGAGCGGTGCTCACCGACGACGAGGAGACCGACCGCGCCCTGCGGCAACTGCGCTACTACGGCATGGACAGGACGTACTACGTCGTCAGGACGCCCGGTCACAACGCGCGGCTGGACGAGGTGCAGGCGGAGATCCTCCGCCGCAAGCTCGGCCGCCTCGACTCCTACATCGAGGGCCGGCGCGCGGTCGCCCGCCGGTACGAGGAGGGCCTCGGCGACCTGACCGGACCGGGCGGGCTCGTGCTGCCGTCCGTCAACGAGGGCAACGACCACGTCCACTACGTGTACGTCGTCCGCCACCCGCGGCGCGACGCCGTCCTGGAGGCGCTGGAGGCCCGGGGCATCTCCCTCAACATCAGCTATCCGTGGCCGGTGCACACCATGTCCGGCTTCGCGCACCTCGGCTGGTCCGAGGGCTCGCTGCCGGTCACGGAACGACTGGCCGGCGAGATCTTCTCGCTGCCCATGTACCCCTCGCTCCCCGAGGCGGTGCAGGAGCGGACCATCGCGGCCCTCCGCGAGGTCCTCGCCGCGCTCTGAGACGGGCTCTGAGACGGGCACCCCCCACTGGAAGGAAGCTCTCGAACCATGCCAGCCACCACCGTCGCCCGGCCGACCGGCATCTACGCCGCCGGTGACCTCTACGACGCCATCTACCGCGGACGCGGCAAGGACTACCGGGCCGAGGCGGCCGTGGTCGCCCGGCACATCCGCCGCCACCACCCGGGCGCCGCGTCCCTGCTCGACGTCGGCTGCGGCACCGGCGGCCATCTGCGGTACTTCGCCCAGGAGTTCACCCGGTGCGAGGGCATCGACGCGGCCGACGGCATGCTGGAGGTCTGCCGCCGGGAGAACCCGGACGTCCCGGTCGCCACCGGGGACATGCGGGCCTTCCGCACCGGCCGCCGCTACGACGCGGTCGTCTCCCTCTTCAGCGCCGTGGGCAACCTCGGCGGGACCGGCGAACTGGACGCCTCGCTGGCCTCGTTCGCCGCCCACCTGGAACCGGGCGGCGTCGTCGTGGTCGAACCCTGGTGGTTCCCGGCCAACTTCACCCCCGACCACGTCGGGGCCAGCGTCTCGACCGTGGACGGCCGCACCGTCGCCCGCGTCTCCCACACGGTCCGCGAGGGGGACGCCGCCAGCCGGATGGAGGTCCACTACGTCGTCGCCGAACCGGGGAAGGGCGTGAGGCACTTCACCGACACCCATGTGATGGCGCTCTTCACCCGGGAACAGTACGAGACCGCCTTCACCCGGGCCGGCCTCGCCGTCGAGTACGTCACCGGCGAGTACCCCGGCAACGGCCTCTTCGTGGGCGTGCTCCGGGCGGGGCGGTGAGCGGGGTGCGGACCGAGAAGCTGGACATCGAGGGCGCCTTCGCCTTCGCACCGCCCGTGTACCGGGACGAACGCGGCCTGTTCACCTCGCCGTTCCGGGAGGAGGCGTTCGCCGGGGCCGTCCGCGACCGGCTCTTCCCGGTGCGCGACGTCAGCCACAACGTGTCCGCCCGCGGCGTCCTCCGCGGCGTCCACTACACCGCCGCGCCGCCCGGCCGCGCCAAATACGTCTACTGCCCCCACGGCCGGGTCCTCGACTACCTCGTGGACCTGCGGGTGGGCTCGCCGACCTTCGGCCGCTGCGACGCGAGCGAGCTCGGCGGCGACGGCGGCCGGGCCCTGTACGTCCCCGTCGGGGTGGGACACGCCTTCCTGTCCCTGGAGGACGGTTCGGTGGTGGTGTACCTGATGTCGGAGGGCTACGCCCCCGACCGCGAGCACGCCGTCGACTCCCTCGACCCGGCCCTCGCCCTGCCCCTCCCGGACGGGGCGGACCCCGTCCGCTCGCCGCGCGACCTCGCCGCGCCCACGCTCGCCGAGGCCGCGGAGCGGGGGCTGCTGCCCGACTACGCCGCCTGCCGGGAAGCGGAGGACCGGCTGTGGCCGTGACCGCCCCGCTCGTCGCCCTGCTCGGCGCCTCCGGCTTCGTCGGCTCCGCCGTCCTGCGCGAACTGGCGCGCGGGCCCCTGGCGGATCAGGGCGGTGTCCCGGCGGCCCGTGGCCGTCCCGCCCGGGGCCCGCGCCGCCGTCGAGGTCCGCGCCGCCGACCTCACCGCCCCCGGCGCGATGGCGGCGGCCGTCGCGGACGCCGACGTCGTCGTCCACGCGGTGGCCCACATCGCCGGCGGGACGACCTGGCGGATCGAGGACGGCGACGCGGCCGCCGAACGCGTCAACGTCGGCCTGGTCCGCGACCTCGTCGGCGCGCTCGCCGCCCGGCCCCGCCGGGAGCCGGCCACGGTGCTGTTCGCCGGCGCCGTCTCCCAGGCGGGCCCCCTGGACAAGGACGTGCTCGACGGCACCGAGACCGACCGGCCGGCGGGGGAGTACGACAGCCAGAAGCTGCGCGCGGAACGGCTGTTGCTGGCCGCGGACGCCGAGGGCGTCCTGCGCGGCGTCTCCCTCCGGCTGCCCACCGTCTTCGGCTACGGGCCCGGATCCGTGGCCCGGGACAAGGGCGTGGTGACGACGATGGCCCGCAGGGCGCTGGCCGGGGACCCGATCACCATGTGGCACGACGGCACGGTCCGCCGCGACCTGCTGTACTCGGCCGACGCCGCCCGGGCCTTCGTCGCCGCCGCCCGGCACGCCGGGGCGCTGTCCGGCCGGCACTGGCTGCTCGGCACCGGCCGGGGCGAGCCCCTCGGCGCCGTCTTCGGGCAGGTGGCCGCCCTGGCCGCGGAGCACACCGGCCGCCCGCCCGTCCCCGTGGTCTCCGTCGAACCCCCCGCGCACGCCGAGCCGGGCGACTTCCGGAGCGTGACCGTCGATGCCTCCGCGTTCCGGGCCGCCACCGGCTGGCGGCCGGAGGTGCCCCTCGCCGAGGCCCTGCGGCGCACCGTCGCCTTCTGCGCGGAAGGCGCGGAGAGGAACCTGCCGTGACCGCCGCCGCGCCGGTGCGCCCCCGGACCGAACAGGCGCTGTCCGCCCGGCTGGCCCGGTCGGCCGCGGCCCCCGCCGGCCGGGGCCCGGCCACCGAGGACGTCCCCCGCTGGCTGGCGGAACGGGCCGACGCCCACCGCTTCGTAGTGGAACGGGTGCCGCTCGACGAGCTCGACGGCTGGTCGACCGCCCCCGGGACGGGCAACCTCGTCCACCGCAGCGGCCGGTTCTTCTCCGTCGAGGGCCTGGAGGTCTCGGCCTCCGAAGGGCCCTTCGCGCGGTGGCGGCAGCCCGTCATCCACCAGCCCGAGACCGGCGTCCTGGGCATCCTGGCCAAGGAGTTCGACGGCGTCCTGCACTTCCTGATGCAGGCCAAGATGGAACCCGGCAACCCCAACCTGCTCCAGCTGTCGCCCACCGTGCAGGCCACCTTCAGCAACTACTCCGGGGCGCACCGGGGCGCGCCCGTGAAGTACCTCGACCACTTCCTGGTCCCCGGCCGCGGCCGGGTGCTCGCCGACTCCCTCCAGTCGGAGCACGGCGCGTGGTTCTTCCGCAAGGCCAACCGCAACATGCTGGTCGAGACGGACGAGGACGTGCCGCCGCACGAGGACTTCCGCTGGCTGACGCTCGGTCAGATCGGGGCGCTGCTGCGGCTCGACACCGTCGTCAACATGGACGCGCGCACCGTCGTCGCCTGCTTCCCGATGTCCGCGCCCGAGACCGGGGCGCTCCGCTCCGACACCGAACTGCTGTCGTGGATCACCGCCGAGCGGGCCCGCCGCACCATGACGGCCCGGCGCGTCCCGCTGGCCGAGGTGGACGGCTGGGAACGCGGGGAGTCGGCCATCGGCCGGCCGGACGGGCGGTACTTCCGGGTCGTGGGGGTCGCCGTCGAGGCGGGCAGCCGGGAGGTGCCCGGCTGGTCGCAGCCCCTGTTCGAGCCGGTCGGCACCGGGGGTGACCGCCTTCCTCCACCGGCGGATCGGCGGGGTGCCGCACCTGCTGGTGGCGCGCCAGGGCGGAACCGGGTTTCGTGGACACCCTGGAGCTGGCGCCGACCGTCCAGTGCACCCCCGGCGAACTGGGCCGGTGTGCCGGCCGCGGACCGGCCCCCCTTCCTGGACGCCGTCCTGGCCGCGGGGCCGGACCGGATCCGTTACGCGGCACTCCACTCCGAGGAGGGCGGCCGGTTCCTCGACGCGGTGAGCCGCTGCCTGTTCGTCGAGGCCGACGCCGCGACCGCGCCCGACTCCCCGCCGCCCGGCTTCCAGTGGGCGTCCGTGGGGCAGCTCAACGCGCTCACGGCGCATCCGCACTACCTCAACGTGCAGGCCCGGACGCTGCTGTCCTGCGTCAACTCCGGTGCGGTGCGGCTGTAGTCCGGCCTGTGGGGCCCCTTCCCGTCGGCTTCCCGCCGACGGGAAGGGGCCCCACGGCTGTTCAGCCGCCGGTGACGCCGATGGCGTGGCGGACCGCGGCCGGGTCGTCGACGGTCGCGAGCAGGGCCGTGGCCAGGTCGGCCCGGGAGAGGCTGGAGCCGGTGATGTTCTTCTCCAGCGCCGTGCGGTACCGGCCGGTGCCCGGCTTGTCCGTCAGGTACGGCGGGCGCACCACGGTCCAGTCGGTGTCGCTGCGGGCCAGGAGGTGCTCCATCCGCTCCATGTCCGCGTAGGTGGTGCGGTAGACGGCGCGGATGAGCGCGGTGACGGTGTAGCGGAACCAGAACGGTTCGCCCGCGCCCGAGCGCAGGGCGGGCTGGGCGCTGACGACGACGATCCGGCGAACGCCCGTGTCCTGCATGGCCGTCAGGATGCTCCGGGTGCCGTTGTGGCATATCCCGCCGGTGTCCTTGCGGTCCCTGGGCCCGAGCGCCGAGACGACGGCGTCGCTGCCGTCGAGCGCCGGCTTTCAGGGTTTCGGGGGCGGCCAGGTCGGCCGTGACGACGTCGAGGGCCGGGTGGTCGACGGGCAGCCGGGCCGGGTCACGGACGACGGCGCGCACCCGGTGTCCGCCGTCGAGCGCCTGCTCGACGACGAGGCGGCCGGTGCCGCCGGTGGCGCCGAAGACGGTGAGTCGCATGGGAGTCCTCTTTTCAGGGGGAAGGGCGGACTGCTCACGAGCGGTGCGCGGCCGCCGAGGCGGCGAGCCGGGCGACCACGTCGCGGGGGTCCGGCATGGCCGCGAGCTCGGCGGCGACGTCCTCGCTGACCGCGCGGAATCCCGGCTGCCGTACCACCCGCCGGAGCGCCTCGGCCGCCGTCGCGGCGGTGCATCCGGCCGGATCCACCGCCACGCCCGCGCCGCGCTCCTCCACGACCCGGGCGTTGGTCAGGGCGTCCCCCTTGGTCGTCGGAACGATCACCTGGGGGACCCCCGCGGTGAGGGCCGAGAACATCGTACTCATGCCGCCGTGGTGGACGACGGCGGCGCAGGTGGGCAGGACCGCCCCCAGTGGAAGGAAGGAGTCCATCGGCCGTACCCGGTCGGGGAGTTCGCCCAGCAGGGCGGTGAGGTCGGAGCCGCCGGCGGTCACCACGACCTCGGCGTCCAGCACCTCGCTGCCCCGGATGACCGCCGAAAGCAGCTCCGCCTGCCCGTCGTTGTGGGCGGCGACGGAGCCCAGGGTGAGCAGGATCCGGGGGCGGCCGGGGGCCTTGAGGGCCCACGGGGGCACCTCTCCGCCGCCGTTGTAGGTGCACGGCCGGAGCGGCAGGACCTCGTAGGGGGCCCCGTCCCCGGGCGAGGACGGATTGATCTTCTCCAGGGAGTCCGGCGCCAGGGCGAGTTCGGCGTCGGGGTGGCGGGGCGGCGCGGTGACGCCGGCCTCGGCGACGACGGGCGGGAGGACGTCGGTGCCGAGCGGGAACAGCGGGTGCCGCAGCCCGATGCCGTGGACCACGGCCAGGCTTCCGGCCGCCCGGGCGGCGAGCAGCCCGGCGGGGAGCATGGGCGGGTAGAGGACGACGTCGGCCCGCCAGTCCCGGGCGATGCGGACCAGGCCGGGGGAGCATCATCTCCCCGATCCGGCCGAACGCGCCGAAGACCCGTTGCATGACCTGGGCCACCGACAGCTCCTCGCCCACGGCCGTGGACGCGAGGTGCACATACGGCGCGGTGATGTCCTCGCCCGGGGCGGGGTCGCAGGCGGCGAGCCCGGCTCCGGTCGCGGCGCGCAACGCGGGGCCGCCCGCGACGAAGAGGACCTCGTGCCCGGCGAGCCGGGCGGCGTGGGCCCAGCGGGACCAGGGGGACGGTGTGGGAGAAGCCGGGCGTGGTCGTGAACAGGAAGCGCATGGTTCCGGTCGCCTTTCGTCGTTCGGTCGGCACCCGCGCGATCCGGCCCCGCCACCCCATGGGCCCCAGCTTCGGTGATCTCCGGCGGTCCGGACGGCATCCGCGCGCGATCTGTCCGGAAGTTGACGCTCTGCTGACAAAGATCGGGTTCCCCCTGACGGAGCCTGACACCGACCGGACGGTTCCCGCCTTGTCCGGGTCCTTTCGACCGGCAAGACTGACGACCACGACACCGTGCGCCCTCGCGTCGGCCTGCCTCGGCCCCCCGACTCCGCCCACCCGCCCGCCTTTCCGCGCGCGGCTCCGGCGGGCAGGCCCCCGGCCGCACCGGCTCCCCGACTGCCCCGGTACAGCCCCCCGGATCTCCCGATACAGCCCCTCGGACGAAGTGGATCGCGAGAACACCATGCAGGACGCCCCCGAGTTCCTCCACTCCGGTTTCCACGCCGCCGCACGGCGTCACCCCGACCGTCCCGCGCTCGAACTGGGCGGCCGCACCTGGACGTACGCGGAGCTGGACGAGACGGTCCGCCGCTGGGCCGCCGCCCTCCTCGCGGTGGCGGACCGGCCACGGCGGATCGGCGTCCTCGGCCACCGCAGCCTCGTCACCTACGCGGGCTTCCTCGCGGGCCTGTACACGGGAGCGGCCGTGGTCCCGCTCAACCGGAAGTATCCGGTGGCCCGCAACCGGGACATCGCCGAACGGTCGGAACTGGACGTCGTCCTGGCCGACGACCGCTCCGTCCCGCAGCTCCCGGACCTGCTGGACGGACTGGAGCACGTCCCCGCGGTCGTCCTCCCGGAGACCGCGGAGGTGCCCGCCGACCTGCCGTCCCGGGCCCGCGTGCTCACCCGCGCCGACGTCGCCGGCACCACCCCCCTGACCGGGCCGGTCCTCCCGGACCCGGACGACACCGCCTACATCATCTTCACCTCCGGCTCGACGGGCCGCCCCAAGGGCGTGCCCGTCGCCCACGCCAACATCGCCCACTTCCTGCGGGTCAACTCCGAGCGGTACCGGGTGCGTCCGGAGGACCGCTTCGCCAACACCGCCGACCAGACCTTCGACCTGGCCGTCTTCGAGGTCTTCATGCCCTGGGGCGCCGGTGCCTGCCTGGTGCCGCCGGACCCGGCCCAACTGCTCTCCCCGCTCGACTTCATCCGCGAGAAGCGGATCACCGTCTGGTTCTCGGTCCCCTCCGCGGCCGTGCTCCAGCACCGCAGGGGGCTGTTCGCCCCCGGCAGCCTGCCGTCGCTGCGGCTGAGCCTGTTCGGCGGCGAGGCGCTGCCCGCCTCCACCGCCGCGGCCTGGCAGGAGGCCGCGCCCGGCTCGGTGGTGGACAACCTCTACGGCCCCACCGAGGCGGCCGTGGCCTGCCTCGTGCACCGCTGGGACCCCGGCCACCTCGCCCGCGCGGGCGGTCAACGGGGTCGTCCCCCATCGGCACGCCCTACCCCGGCATGACGGCCGTCGTGCTGGACGAGGACGGCGCACCGGTGCCCGACGGTGCGGCGGGGGAACTCTGCCTGCACGGGCCGCAGGTCTTCGCCGGCTACTGGAGGGCCCCCGAACTGACCGGCCGGGCCTTCCACCTCGCGGCGCCGCACGGGGGAGAGCCCCGCCGCTGGTACCGCACCGGCGACCTCTGCCGCAGGACGGCCGACGGGGAGTACGTCTTCCTCGGCCGCCTCGACTCCCAGGTGAAGATCCTCGGCCACCGCATCGAGACCGGCGAGGTCGAGGCCCAACTGCTGCGGCAGAAGGGGGTCGAGGAGGCCGTCGTCCTGGCCGTGCCGGGCGAGGAGGAGGGCACCTCCGCGCTGGCGGCGGTCCTCTGCGGCGACGGGCTCGACGTGTACGCCGTCGAGGAGGGCCTCCAGGACGCCCTGCCCCCCTACATGATCCCGATGACCTTCCACCTCCTGGACGGTCTTCCGCTGAACGCCAACGGCAAGGTCGACCGCAGGGCGTTGCGGGACCGGGTGGTCTCCGGCGAGCTGGAGCCCTTCCCGCTGTGACGCCGCCCGTGACCCCGCCGCGACCCCTCCGCGCCACCACGCCGCCCGGCCCCGCCGGGCACCCGTCACCGTCGAAAGGGACAGCAGTGAAGACCGGCAGCATCCACCTCGCCGGGATCGGCTCGTACATCCCGCGGACCGTCCCCGTCGCCCACGCGGTGCGCGACGGACTGATCGACGACGTCGCCGCCGAGGAGAGCGGCATCGTCTCCGTCGCCGTCGAAACCGCCCTGTCGGCAACGGACATGGCGGTGCGGGCCGCCGAAGTGGCCGTCGCGCGCTCCGGCCCACCGCCCCGAGGACTTCGCCGCCCTGCTCCACTGCGGCGCCTACTACCAGGGGCCCGACAGCTGGTCCGCGCCGCACCACGTCCTCGACCGCACCCTGGGCCGGCCGGTCACCGCGCTGGAGGTCCGGCAGGGCTGTCTGGCCATGCTGACCTCGCTGCGGCTGGCCGCCGCGCTGCTGACCGCCGAGCAGGACACCGCCGAGGCGGTGCTCATCACCGGAGGGGACAACTTCTCCACCCCCCTCGTCGACCGCTGGCGGGACTCCGAGCACGCCATGTACGCCGACAGCGGCGCCGCCCTGGTGGTCTCGCGCGCGGGCGGCTTCGCGGAGGTGCTCTCCGTCGTCTCCCGCTCGGTGCCGGAACTCGAATCGATGCACCGCTACGGCGAACCGCTGCTGCCGCCGGCCCGGCCCGCCGAGCGCCCCCTGCACGTCGGCCCCCGGCTCCAGGCCTGGTCCGAGCGGCCGGGCGCCGGCGCCCACGACATGATCGAAGCGGTCACCCGCTACGGGCAGTTGGTCGCCGAGACCGCCGAACAGGGCCTGGCCGAGGCAGGGATCGGTCGGTCCGGCCTCGCCCGGGTCGCCCGACGTCGGATTCCACGAGGACCCGCTGCACTCCCTGCTGCTGGACTCCATCGGCATCCCGCGAAGCAGGGGACCTGGGAGTTCATGAGGACCATCGGCCACGCCAGCGTCAGCGACCCGGTGCTGGGCCTCGAACACCTGTGGACCACCGGCCAGGTGACCGAGGGCGACCACGTCATGCTCCTCGGCGCCACCGAGGGCATGGAGGCCGGCTGCGCCGTCGTCCGGATCACCACCGCATACGACCGCGACGCCTGACCCGGCGTCGCGCCGCCGCACCCCACGCCCCAGAAAGGGATCACCGATGACCACGACGCCCGCGGAGTCCCCCGTCCCCACGGTCGAGGACGTCAGGGAGGCCGTCGCCGCGGCCCTCCGCCTCCCCGCCGAGGAGATAGCCGACGACACCGACCTCGCCCAACTCGGCCTCACGTCCCTCCAGATCATGCGGCTCAGCGGCCGCTGGCGGCGGAACGGCCCTGCCGGTGGACTTCGCGACACTGGCCACCGACCCCACGGTGCTGGCCTGGTCCCGGCACCTCGCCGCCGCCGCACCGGCCGCGTGACCGGGGAGGAGCGGCCGGTGCGCACCGAAGGCGTGACGGCGGCCGGCGGGCTGCGGGACGCCGTGCGGGGTGACGTACTCCTCCCCGGGCGGCGCGGAGTTCGAGGCGGGCTGCGCGGGATTCCAGACCGCCGCCCGGCACCGGCCCTCCGTCCTGGTCCGTGCGTCCGGGCCCGAGGACGTGGCGGCGGCCGTGGCGGCACGCCGCCGCCCGCGCCCTGCCCGTCGCCGTGCAGGCGACCGGTCACGGGCTCTCGGTCCCGGCCGACGGGGGCATGCTGATCAGCACCGCCGCGATGCGCGGGGTCACCGTGGACCCGGTGGCCCGCACGGCGCGCGCGTGGCGGCCGGCACCCCGTTCGCGGACGTCATCGACGCCGCCGCGCCGCCACGGGCTCGCGCCGCTGAACGGCTCCTCCCCGGGAGTGGGGGCCGTCGGCTATGTGCTCGGCGGCGGACTGGGGCTGCTGGCCCGGCAGTTCGGTTACGCGGCCGACCACGTGCGGGCCGTCGAGCTGGTCACCCCCGACGGGCGTCCCCGGCGGGTGACGGAGGACAGCGACCCCGAACTGTTCTGGGGCCTGCGCGGCGCCGGCGCCAACTTCGGCGTGGTGACGGCCGTCGAGCTCGGCCTGGTGCGCGTCACGCGCGTCCACGGCGGCGAGCTGGTCTTCGACCTAGCCCGCACCCCGGACCTGCTGGACGTCCACCGGCGGTGGACCCGTGAGCTCCCGAGGAACTGACGTCCTCCGTCTCCCTGGTCGTGTACCCGGGACCTGCCGGCGCTTCCGCCCCGGCTGCGCGGCCGCACCTGGCCAGGTGCGGATCGTCACAACGGCCGGACCGGCCGTCGCCGAGGCCCTGGTGGCACCGCTCCGCGCGCTCGGGCCGGTGTCCGACGGGGTCGCGGAGATGCCGTACACCGAGTGCGGCGCCGTCTACAACGACCCGCCGCACCCGCACGCCTACCTGGGCGACAACGTGCTGGTGCGGGACTTCGACGGGGAGCAGGCCGCGGCCGTCACCCGGCTCACCGGCCCCGGCTCCCCGGTGCCCTGTGTGCTCGACGTCCGGCACCTGGGCGGCGCGCTGGGCCGGCCGCCCGCCGTGCCGAACGCGGTGGGCCACCGCGCCGCCGGCTACCTGGTGCGCGTCCTGTCGCCGCTGGCCCTCGCCGACGCCGGGGAGGCCGCGGCCCTGCACCGGAAGGTGCTGGACGTGTTCGCCCGGGAGCGGCTGGGGCGTGCCCAGAACCTGGTGTAGGCGGCGGGTGGACGGGGGACGCGGCCGCGCCGGCCGAGGACTTCTGGGAGCCCGCCGACCACCGCCGGCTGGCCGCGCTCAAGGCCCGGCTCGATCCGGACAACCTGCTGCGGTACAACCGCAACGTCCGGCCGCTACAGGGAAGGTGACTCCACCGGCTCCGGCGGCGGGTAGAGCGCCGCGAGCCTGGCCACCGCGAGGGACATCTCCCGGACGGCCCCGGGCGGGGAGACGACCTCCACGTCCGCGCCGAACTGCAGCAGTTGGCAGACCGCCCCGGTCACCGGGTACACCAGCTCGGCCGTCCGCCACGCGTCCGGGGCCGGGCCTTCCCCGTCCCCGGACGCGCCGTCGTCCTGCGACAGGCCGAGGAAGCTCGGCCCGGTGATGCGCTGGAGCATGTCCAGGCGGTACTGCCGCACCCGCACCAGGACCCGGACGCCGGTGCTGCGGTCCTCCATCCCCCGCCGCAACTCCTCCCAGACGTCGGCCAGTTCCACGCCGTCGCGGCGCCGTACCGGTTCGTCGGTGACCGTGAAGTCCGCGAGCCGGTCGGCGTGGAAGAGCCGGGGCGCGCCCCGCTCGTCGGCGACGAGGTACCAGACACCGGCCTTGGAGGCCAGGCCGTACGGGTCGACGAGATAGGAGTCGAGCCGCGTGCTGCCGCTGTGCCGGTAGGCGATCCGCACCCGCCGGTCGGCGACGGCCGCGGAGTGCAGGGCCTCCAGCCCGGCCGCGCCGCGCGGTCCGGCCAGCCAGCGGTCGGGGTCGATGAGGACGCGGCGGCTGGCCAGTTCGGCCGCCGGACGGTGCGGTGCGGGCAGCGCGGCCATCATCTTGCGCAGGGCGGAGGCCCGGGCCCGGTCGAGCCCCAGGGCGGAGTGGGCGCTCTGCGCCACCAGGACGAACAACGCCCGCGCCTCGTCGGCGGTCAGGCCGGTCATGTCCGTGCGGAACCCGGGGAGCAGGCGGATGCCGCCGTACTTCCCCCGCTCCGCGTAGACCGGGGACGCCCGCCGCCGACAGCGCCTCCACGTCGCGGTAGACGGTGCGGGACCGACACCTCCAGACGCCCGGCGAGTTCGCTCGCGGGGATCAAGTCCCTTTGCTGGAGCAGGAGCAGGATGGACAGCAGTCGGTCGAACTTCACCCCGCAAGTCTCTCCCATACCTGTCGGCAGGTGTCAGGTTTCGCCTCCATGATCGTGTCACCGGACCGACAGAACGGAGGGAAGCCGTGCGGCAGGCCCACATCCGGACGCTGGCCACCGAGATCGGCCACGGGGAGAACGCCACGGGCGACCGGGTGCGCGACGCCTACGGCGCCGAGGACTTCGCGCGGCTGTCCCGGCTCAAGGCGGCCTACGACCCGCACAACCTCTTCCGCCTCAACTACAACATCCCGCCGGCGGACGGCACCGCCCGCTGAGCCGGACGGCCCCGAACTCCCGTCCCGGTGCGAGATCCCCCGCCGCACCGGGACGGGCCACTCCCCTCACCGCGGGCCCCACCACAGGCCCCACCACAGGCCCACCGCGGCACACGACCACTGGAGAAACGGATGAACTACTCCTCTGCCCCCTCCGCCCCCCGGACCCGGGGGTCCGCCGACGGGCGGGCGCCGCTGCCCGACGCCGTCGACCGCCGGCTCCGCCTGCTGCTCCTCCTGGACGCCGCCGGCATGGCCGTCGTCCGGTGCCGGATACCTGGCGGCCGCGGGCCCGTTGGGCCGGCTCTTCGGAACCGGCACGGCGCTGGTCGCGGGGATCGGCGGCGTCATGGTGGCGGGCGGCGCCGCGATCGCCGCCGTGGGCCGGAAGCGGACCGTGTCCACCAGGGCGGTGCGCGGTGCCAGTCGCGGGCGGTGCCTTCTGGGTGGCGCTGAGCCTGGCCACGCTGGCCTTCGGCTGGCTGGAGCTGACCACCACGGGACTGGTGTGGACCTGGCTGCAGATCGCGCCGGTCGCGGTCTCGCGGGGCTGGAGGCGCGGGGCGCTGCGCACGCGAGACGCGCGGGATCTGAGCGCCGCGGGCCGGACGCCCGCTACTCCGCCGGGCGGCCGGAGGGCCGGGCCGAGACCGTCGAGGTAGGGCAGACCGTGGTCCCCCTCGACGGTCCCCTCGACGTCGAACCACTCCCGGAAGTCGAGCGGGTAGCGATGATCTCGGCGGCGCTGCGCTGGCAGTTCCGCGGTGGGGGCCGCCTCCTCCGCTCCCAGATCATCACGGCCCCCCAGCGGTTCCGCTCCGGGCGGAAATCCAGAATTTCACCACCAGGCCGGGGATACCGGACCAGGATTTCCCGGCTCTCCTCGGATGAATTCACGCAGTGTCCCGGCGGTCTGCTCCGATGCGCCGAGATCCACCAAGCGATCATTGCCTTCATGGCGCCAGTGTAGGAATCCGGCACCCCCGGAGGTCCCCATGGCCCTGGATTCCCGGGCATTTGTCGTTCCTCTGACATATCTGACGCTGTACTGTGCAACGCGGCAATTGAGTAGCGGCTACTCATGCGGTCCGCACCGCACGGTGATCGAATTCGGGGACCGCGGCCCACCGCCGCCGGGCCGACCCGAAGGAGGATGCTGGTGCGCACGAGCCGTCGATCCTGGAATGACCCCATGACGCGCGCCCGGACCCGACGAACTCGTCCGGGCCGCGATGGGCATGGCCACTTCGCCCCCGATGACCGGGTCCCGTTCTGGCTTCCGGCGCGCGGCGACCCTGGACTTCGACCCTGGCGGACGTCAAGGCTACGACGAGCTGGCACTCTTCCCCAACCTGTGGCCAACGTAGCAGCGCGACGTGCCAGGCCGTCCGACCTCGTGCCTACGGCGGTACGGCGCACGCCGACGTCGTCGGCGCAAATCTTACGAGCAGCGGCTGGCACACGGCGCCCTCCAAGTGCGGGTGGTGCTGCCCGGCGCGACTGCGGAGAAGCGGTCGCCTAGAGCAACGCAAACTATCGACGTGCACGTTGATTCCCGCGCGGCGACGACTGAGCTTAGCTGGGCACTCACCCGTCGGTGTCCGTTCACATCGTCGTCGAGATCTCCGGCGCTCTGCGCTCACCCACGGCCAGCTACGGGTATCCCGTGGACCTCGACCCGACGCTGGGCCAAGCGGCTCATCGCCGACGCCGGGAGCACGAGGCACGACGCCTACGCGGAAACCACGTCGTCCTGTACCAGGCCCAAGCGACGCAACATCTGCGCACAAACAGCCCGGCTCGGCGTGTCTGAGCCGGTGACTGCACACGCGGATGCTGGAGCGCACGCACGCGCGACGACCTACGTCGAGATCTGTCAACGAGAAGGTGCGG
>NZ_BAAAXZ010000135.1:0-17466 GCF_039535865.1 Streptomyces thioluteus | reverse complement strand
CCGTAGACGTTGACCAGCCGCCGCTCGGCCAGGGCCAGGCCGATGCCGTTGGTGCCGCCGAACCGCTCGGCGAAGACGAAACCCGGGACGCTCTGGATGGGGTCCAGCCGCCGGGCCGACACGGGGTCGCCGAACCGGCGTTGGAGCACCGCGCCCCGGCCGTCGGCCAGGGCGACGTTCATGGTGACGCCCGCGAACCGGGCCTCCAGCCGATCCATCACGGGCGCGGCGGCATGCATGAGGCGGCCGTCGAGGTCCAGGTCCTCGGTGTAGGGGAGCTCGCACCCGTCGGGGGTGAGCCCCAGCGACCGGCTGCGCTCCCACGAGCTCAGGATCGGGTTGCGCACCCCGTCGACCGTCTCGCCGAGGAGGAAGTGCTCCCGGGCGAGTACGGGGCCGCCCTCGTCCGCCACGAGCCCCATCCGGATCACTTCCCGCACGTCGGAGCCGCTGCACTGATGTCCCAGTCTAGAACTCCGGCCAGGCGGCGGCAGTGGCTGCGGAGGGTGGCCGACGGGCACGGAAGGTGACAGCGGGACTCACAGCACGGCGATCGGATTGACCGGCGAGCCCGTCCCGCCCGGAACGTTCAGCGGCGCCACGACCAGCAGGAACGCGTAACGCCCCGCCTCGGCGCAGGCGGCCGAGAGCGCCTCCAGATCGAGGTTGTCCAGCAGCGGAACGCCCATCGCGGCGACGGCCAGCGCATGGACGGGGGAGTGCAGGCCCTCGACCGGCGAGGGACGCAGATCGCTGTCGCCGTCGCCCCCGAGCAGCGCGACGCCGCGCTCGGCGAGCAGGGGCATGCTGCGCACGTGCAGGCCCGCGCTCGCGGCGGCGGGATCCCAGGCCCCGAGCTCCTGGCGGCGCCGGAAACGGCCGGTCCGCAGCAGCACCCGCGTCGCCCTCGCCGACCGTCACGCCGAGCGACTCCTCCGCGCCGGTCAGGTCCGCGGGGTGCACGGCCTGCCCCGGCTCCAGCCAGTCCGTTCCCCGCACGGCGGGCAGGTCGAGCAGCACGCCCCTGGTCACCAACGGGCCGAGCCCCGCGACGTCACCGAACCGGGCGCCTCCGGCACCGACGAGCTCCCGCGCCGTCCCGCCGTCGAAGAGCCGCCCCCGGTAGGCGACATGGGCCGGCGCGTCCAGGTGACTGACCGCCTTGCCGTGGTAGTCGGCGCCGATGAAGTCCTTGTGCGTCGAGGGTTCCGGAGGCTCGACGTCGCCGAGGTCGGACATGTAGTGCAGCGCGGGCCTGGCGTTGTCCGGACCGGAAACGGTGTCCCAGGGGCGGGCCATGGGGACGACGTTCCCGGTGCGGACCAGAGCGGTGGCCCGCAGGACGTGCTCGGGAGTGACCCGGTTCCAGGCACCCCGCCCCGCGTCCGCCCAACGGCCCCAGGCGCGGACCTGCCGGAAGAGCGCGTCGAACTCCTGCCGGGAGACGGGCCCGTTGCTCATCTTCTGCACCTGCCGTGTGGACCGTGTGGACAGTGGGGAACAGGCTGCCGGTCTCAATCGTCCTGGAACGGATCCCGGTGACCGCCACGGCACACGGTCCCGTCCGCCGGCCGCCTGCCCGTCAGGAGGTACGTGGCCACGTGGTTGACGCTGCACCGCGTCACCGCACCGTGGCCGAAGCCCCTCGTTGACGACGAGCCGCGCCCCCGGCCCCATCGCGGCCCGCATCGCCTGCGCCCAGGCCAGCGGAGTGGCGTTGTCCCAGCGCTCGTTGACGATCAGCGGATGCGCGGGGCCCCGGTTCCACGGGCCGGTGTACTTGTAGCCGCGCGGCTGACGGGACGGCCACCCCGCGCACACGGCGTTGTCCAGGACGCGGAACGCCCCGAAAACCCTGCTGTCGCGCTCCGCGCCGCGGACCTGCCGGAGCCACCAGCCGGGATCGGCGGGCGCGGCCGGGAAGTCCAGACACAGCGTGGCGTTACGGCTGTCGTACATGTTGAACGAGTAGCCGTCCGAGTCGCGGCGGTACGGAGCGGGGAGCCCCCAGGACGGCAGCCCGATCTCCGTCTCGGGGAGCGCCTGCACCTGACGGTAGGGCCGGTGCTCGAACACCGCGCCGTACATCGCCTGCAGGTCCTTGGCCGCCTCCCGCGCCGTGGTCCCCGGGGTGGAGACCACCAGCGAGTCGTGCACGAGACGACGCCAGGTGATGCGCACATCGGGCACCTGGGCGCCGGCGGGGCGCAGCCGGCCGACCAGGCGGTCGAACTTGCGGTTCGCACTCCCGGCGAAGGCGCAGTCGCCGGGGCGGGCGTCGCAGGCCTTCAGCGCCGCCCGGAGGGTGCGTTCGCCCCTCCACGGTGTCGCTGTGCATGAAGGCCGGCAGGTCGTTGAGCCACAGGCGCGAGTCGACCACGCCGTGCAGGACCATCCGCCCCGTGCTGCCGGGGAAGCGGTTGGCGTAGACGGCGCCGATCACCGTCCCGTAGGAGAAGCCGATGTAGTCGAGCCTCGGCCGGCCCAGGGCCTGCCGCAGCCGGTCGAGGTCGTGGACGGTGTCCATCGTGGACATGTTGGCCACCAGCGCCGCGGCGTTGGCCCGGCAGAGCCGGGCCGCCTCCTGATCGGTACGGACCTTCTCCCGTACGCCCTTGTCGGTACGGGTGTCCGACTGGTGGGTGTAGAGCTCCTCCATCCGCTCCTCGGATCCGCAGCGCAGCGACGGCCTGCTGTGCCCCACACCGCGCGGATCCCAGGTCACGAGGTCGTAGCGCTCGGCGGCCCTGCCCACGACGGCCTGGAAGAGCCCGGTGAAGCCCAGGCCGTCGGCGCCGGGGCCGCCGGGATTGCCGAAGAGGACGCCCAGCCGCTTGCCGGGCCCGCGGGCCGGGCGGCGGGCCAGCGCGAGCCGGACGGTCTGCCGGCTCCCGGCCCCGGCGGCGTACGAGAGCGGGACCTCCAGGGTCCCGCACTGCCAGCCCGCCGGGACGGCGCCCTCGGACAGCGAGGGGCACGACCCCCACGCCACGGAGGGGACCCTGCCGGCCGTCGGCGGCCGGTGCTCGCGCGCCGCCGCGGGAGACAGCCACGCGGCGAGCGTCAGCGGAAGGACCAAGGACGAAATCACCGAAAGCCGTCTCACGCGCCACTCCCTCGAAGATGATCGGATCCGACATAAACACATGGAACGGAAAAGTCGTCGATCTTCGATGCGTCGACCAGGTGAATGCGCCGGCGGCGGCTGTGGTTCCCTTCCGCCATGGCCACGATCAACGAGAGCTCGGTACGCCCCAGGACGGAAGGCGACCTCGAGGACTGCGCACGGATCCTCGGCGAGGTCCACCGGCGGGACGGATACCCCGTCAACTGGCCAGCGCGGCCCGGCGCCTGGATCTCGGAGGCCGCCGGGCTGGGGGCGTGGGTCGCCGAACGCGAAGGCCGTGTCGTCGGCCACGTCGCCCTGGCCCCGGGCAGTGAGGGAGACCTGGCCCCCGGAGTCTGGAGCGAGCGGAGCGGGACGGGGCGGGAGCTGACCGCCGTGGTCGCCCGGCTGTTCGTCTCCCCGCGGGCCAGGGGACGAGGGATCGGCGCGCTGCTCGTCGGCCGGGCCGTCCGGGAAGCGCGGAGCCGGGGCCTCCAGCCGGTGCTCGACGTCGTGGCGTCCGACGCCGCCGCGGCGGCGCTGTACGAGCGGCTGGGGTGGGAGCTGATGGCCACGGTCGAGCAATGGTGGGGCCCGCGGCGGACGGTGACCGTCCGCTGTTACGCGGCGGCCTCCTGAGTCCGGCCCGGAGGCCACGCTGCTGACGGCTCGTTGTCAGTGGGTGCGTGCATCATCGTTCCCATGACACAGAGCATCACCGACGCCCTGCACGCGCTCGCCCACCAGCACCTGCCCGAGGACATCGCCGAGCGCTGGATCGGGCTGCTGCGGCCGGGGCTGCGCCTGGAGAAGGTCACGGGCACGGGGACGGATCCGGTCGTCGGCCGGCTCGGCGGCCTCCCCGAGCTGCCGGAGGACGAGGAGTGGCCGGTGTGGGAGGGGCACGGCCCGCTCTCCTTCATCGCCTCGTTCGACTGCGCCGCGCTCCCCTCCGCCGCCCTCGACATCTCCCTGCCGGCGGACGGCACGCTGGCCTTCTTCTACTTCGACGGGCAACTGGACGGCGGCGTCGAGGTCGTCGCGCCCGACGAACCGGACAGCTGGGCGGGCGCGCGCGTGCTCTACGTCCCGGCGGGCGTCGACGTCGTCGAACGGGAGGCGCCGGAGGGGATCCGGCCGTACCCCGGGATACCGCTGACGGCACGCCCGGAGACGACCGCGCCGTACCTCTGGCACCCCGTCGTCTACCGGGAGTTCGGGCCGATGCCCGACGACCACCCGGTGTGGAGCGAGGACTTCCAGGATGCCCTGTGGGACCACGCCGAGGGCACGGAGCACCGCGTCGGCGGCCACGCGGACCCCGTGCAGGACGAGGTGGAGGCCGAGGTCGCCCGCGGCGCCCTGGGCAACCCGCCCTGGGACGACCCCCGCATCCAGGAGGAAGCCCTCGACTGGACGCTGCTGGCCCAGTTCGACTCGGACGACGACGCCGACATGATGTGGGGCGACTGCGGCGTCCTCTACTGGCTCATACGTCCGGAAGACCTGGCCGAACGGCGCTTCGACCGGGCGATGTTCACGTGGCAGTGCGGCTGACGGAGACGGTGTCGGATCACACGAGGTCGAACGGGGCCGGGGGCCGGCCTTCCCAGATCCGGCGGGAGTCGCGTTCGGGGTAGGCCGCCGTCCTCGGATCGGCGTCCAGGACGCGGGTGAGCCGGTGGTCCGGGCGGTAGGCGGCCCAGCCCGGGTCGCCGTCCGTGATGAAGCGGACCCACGCCCCCTGGAGTTCCCGTGACACCGCGACGGCCTCGGGCGCGGGCGGGTCGCCGAGGAGCTGCTTGCCGATGGGGCTGTCCGGCGTGCCGAACGCCAGGGGGACGTCGAGGCTGTGGCAGGCGCCCAGGACCCCGTCGAGGGCCAGCTCGAAGAGGTACGACGTGCCGCCCGCCGTGGCGTTCGCCTCGGCCAGCAGCAGCGAGGGCATCCGGAAGAGGGCGTCCGAGTACACCGTCTCCAGCAGTTCCTCGGGAGTGGCCCCCGGGTGGGCGGCACGGTAGGCGTCCGCACCGTCCGGCACGGGGGCGAAAACCTCCAGGGCGGTACGGGCGTCCTCCTCGGTGAACGTGCCCCGCCGTCCGGTCATGGCGCTGAAGAGCCGGAATTCGTCGCGGGTATGGCCCGCGAGGAGCTCGATCCCGTTCGCCCGGCCCCGGGTCAGCGCGGTCCAGGGCGTCCCGGTGAGGATCTCGCCGTCGACGACGGGACACATGGCGATACCGGCATGGGTGAGCCGTCCCCACACCTCGCGGTGGGCGGGGAGGTCGGCACAGAGCCTCATCAGCTCCTCGGTCAGGCGCTGGGGGGGTGACCCCGGCGAGGGCCGCGGCGGTGGGCGTCGTGCCGAGCCGGTCCGCCAGCTCCGCGGCGACCTGTCCGGCGAGCGCGGGCGTGCAGTGCAGGCCCGGCACCGAGTGGGTGATGGCGCGCCGGAACAGACCGCGCGCCCGCTCCATCGTCAGCAGGGCGGCGATCGACCCCGCCCCGGAGGACTCCCCGGCCACGGTGACCCGGCCGGGGTCCCCGCCGAAGGAGGCGATGTTCCGCCGCACCCAGTGCAACGCCGCGATCTGGTCCAGGAATCCGCGGTTGGGCGGGGCGCCTTCGAGGAGGGCGAAACCCTCGGCACCCGCGCGGTAGTTGATGCTGACCACGACGAGTCCGGCCGCGGCCGTCGTCGCCGGGTCGTACATCGGATCGCTCGCGTCCGCCGTCATATAGCCGCCCCCGGGTATCCACACCAGTACGGGCAGCCCCGCCGCCCCCGGATCCGGGGTGCAGACGTTGACGGTCAGCCAGTCCCCGTCCCCCTCCGGGACCGCGGGGCCGAATTCCACGGCCTGCCTCGTCCCTTCCCAGGGGCGGGTCGGGACGGGGGCGGCGAAGCGGAGCGCTCCCACCGGCGGTTCGGCATAGGGGATACCGCGGAAGACTGCCTGCCCCAGACGCCACCGCCCCTCGACAACGCCCTCCGCAGTACGCACCCTTGGCTGTTCGAGCATGTCGCTTCCTTCCTCCGCAGGAGCTCCCAGCTTTATTGGCCAGTTGTAATATGTCAACCGTAATGAAAAGGCAGTCAGGAGAAGCCGATGCCCAAGCAGGTGGACCACCGCGAACGCCGCGAAGCGATCGCCCGAGCGCTGTGGCGGGTGGTGGAGCAGCGCGGCGTCAGGCATCTGACGGTCCGTGAAGTCGCACGGGAAGCAGGCTTCTCCCATGGGCATGTGCAGCACTACTTCGCCTCCCGGGAGGAAATGCTCTCCTTCGCCATGGACTTCGCGTCCGAACAGACCGCACTGCGCGTCGCCCAAGGGCTGCGGGAGCTCGGCGACGCACCGCACCCCCGCGCCGTACTCCGGCTCATGCTCACCGAGATGCTCCCCCTGCACACCGACGCCCGCGCGACCAGCCGCATGACCGCCGCGTACGTCCTGGAGGCCCTGCACGACAAGGAGATCCACGCCCGGGCGCGCGACAGCCTCGCCCAAGGGCACGGCCTCGTGGAGAAGTTGGTCCGCCAGGCCATCGCGGACGGCCACATCGACCCCGGCCGCGACCCGGTGACCGAGACGAACCTGCTCCTCGCCCTCACCGGCTTCACCACGTTCCTCGAACTGGACGTGATCGAGCCCCGGGACGTGCTCACCGCCGTCGACGCCTACCTGGACAGGCTGTTCACCCGATCCGACGAGGGGTGAGGGCCCTGGACCGGACCCGGCGGCACGCCCCGGCAAATCCGCCCGCGGAAAGCACTCCCGACCGCCCCGTCCCTTAACTACCATCCCAGCCATGCAGGCCACCATCACCGTGGAAAGCGTGAACGGCCCCGCGGGGCCGGACGAATTGAGACGCTGGCTCGGCGGGCAGCCCGGACTGCGCGGCCGCGTCAGCAGACGGACGGGCGCGCCGGTCCCGGGGGGCCATGGGCGCCGCCGGGGACGCGGTGCTCGCCGTGCTCGAACCGGGCGGCGTCGCCGCCGCGTTCGCCGGCGCCGTCGTCGCCTGGGTCCGCACGCGCCGCGGCAGTCAGACGGTGACCGTCACACGGCCCGACGGCACCCGGTTCACCCTCAGCACCACCCACGTCAAGGGACTCGACGCGCAACAGGCGGCCGAGCTGGCCCGGAAGCTGGCCGCCACCCTGGAGAGCGGCGACGGCGGCGGCAGCGGCGACGCCACACGCCCGTGACCGGCCTGGCCGCCCCCGGCACCCGCGCCGTCCTCGTCGGCACCGGCCGGCACGCCCCCGGGTCAACCCTCCCCGACCTGCCCGGAGTCGGCGCCACCCTCGACGACCTGGCCCGCGCCCTGCACGAGACGTGCGGGATGCCCAAGGACCACATCCACCGCGTCCCGGCCGACGCCACCGCCCCCCAGGTGCTCGATGCCGTCGAGCAGGCGGTCGGCGAGGCCACCGGCACCGTGCTCTTCTGCTACACCGGCCACGGCCTGCTCGGCCCGGACGACGAGCTCTACCTCGCCACGCACGGCACCCCGTCCGAGGACAGAATCGCCCAGGGCGTCCCGTACCACGCGCTCAAGGGGCTCCTCGGCCGCGTCGTCGGCGGCAGCGTCGTGATCCTCGACTGCTGCTTCTCCGGCCGCGCCACCGCCCCCGGCCGGGACGGCCCGGCCGCCGTCCTCGACTCGGCCCTCCCCGACGGAAGCTTCCTGCTCACCTCCGCCTCCGACTTCGCCCTGTCCTACGCGCCCGAGGGGGAGCGGCACACCCTCTTCGGCGGCCGGCTGCTGCGCCTGCTGGCGGAGGGCGACCCGTCGGGGCCGCCCCGGCTCACGCTGGACGACGTCCACGCCTTCCTCGACCGGTCGTTCCGGGACGGGCCCGTGCGCCCGCACCGCCACAGCGCCGGCAACCTGGACAAGCTGGTCGTCGCCCCCAACCACGCGTACCGCCCGCAGCGGCCGCCGGACGCGCTGCCGCCGGCCGCCGGCCGGTGCCCGTACCCCGGCATGGAACCCTTCCGGGCCGGGGACCGGGACCACTTCCACGGCCGCAAGGAGATCACCGGCCGTCTGCTGGACGCCGTCTGCGACCCCGACGCCGACGGACACCCACTCGTTCTCGTCGGCGCCTCCGGAGCGGGCAAGTCCTCCCTCCTGCGCGCCGGTCTGATCGCCGGACTGGACGGCCGGCGCGCAGAGGGGCACGCCGGGACGCCCTGGCCCGCCGTCCTGCTCCCGGCCGTCGGCCCGCACCCGCTGCGGGCGCTCGCCGAGCGCTGGGCCCCGCGCCACGGGGCGCCCGGCGGACGAGGTCCACCGGGCACTGGCCGCGGGGGGACGGACTCCCCGCGCCCAGCCCCGGGTTACCGGCCGTCCGGCTGCTGGTCGTCGACCAGTTCGAGGAAACCTTCACCCGCTGCACGGACCCGGAGGAGCGCGCCCGCTTCGTCCAGCTGTTGTGCGCCGGCGACGGCGGTCCGCGCGTCGTCCTCGGACTGCGCGCCGACCACTACGGCAGCTGCCTGGCCCACCCCGAACTCGTACAGGCCCTGGAACACCGGCAGTTCACCGTCCCGCCCATGGACGCCAAGGCCCTGCGGGACGCCGTGGAAGAGCCGGCCCGAGAAGCCGGGCTCGTCCTGGAGGCCGGTCTCACCGACCGCCTCCTCGCCGATCTGGAGGAGGACGCCGACCTCGGGGAGGACGCCGACGCGTCGGACGACGTCACCGCCCTGCCCTTCCTCGCACACGCCCTGCGCGAGACCTGGCTGCGCCGCTCGGGCGCCGCCCTCACCCTCGCCGGCTACCAGGCGACCGGCGGCATCCGGAAGTCCGTCGCCATGGCCACCGAGGCCCTCTACCAGGAACTGGACGGACCAGGGCGGTCGGCGCTGCGGGAACTGCTCCTGCGCATGGTGCACTTGACCGCCAGGGCCGAGGCCGTCCGCCGCCGCCTCGACCTCCCCGCGCTGCTCGCCGACCGCCCGGAGGAGGACCGCCGGCGGATCGGCGCCGTGTGGGAGCGCCTCGCCGCCGCCCGGCTGGTCACCGTCGACCAGGGCGGCGCCCAGATCTCCCACGAGGCGCTCCTGCGTGCCTGGCTCCGGCTGCGCTCCTGGATCCGCGAGGCGCGGGCCGAACTCCTCGCCCACCAGCAGCTCTCCGAAGCGGCGGCGGCCTGGGAGGAACACGGCCGGGACCCCGGCTACCTGTATACGGGGAGCCGCCTGGCGGCCGTCCGGCCGCTGCTGACGGCCCCCGGCATGACGCTGACCACCGGGGAACGGGCCTTCGCCGAGGCCGGGTTGCGGTCGGCGCGGCGCGCGCGGCTGCGTCGTACCGTCGTCGCCTCGGTGTCCGGCTGCCTGGCGCTGCTGCTGACGGCCGTCGGTACGTTCGCCCTGTCCGAGCGCTCGCGCTCGCAGGAGAGAGCCGCGGAGCTGGCCTCGAAGCGGATCGCCGCGCAGGCGGAGGCCCTGCGTTCGCGGGACCCCGCGGCCGCGCTCGATCTGAGCCTGGCGGCCTACCGGGCGGCGGCGACGGCCGAGGCCCGGACGAGCCTGCTGCGGAGTGCGATGACACCGGTCTCGCTGACTCTGACGGGACACAAGGACCGCGTGCTGAACCTGGCGTTGCACAAGTCCGGGAGGGTGATGGCGAGTTCGTCGAAGGACGGGACGGTGCGCCTGTGGGACATCGGCGACCCCTACCGGCCCGCCCCGGGAGCCGTGCTGAGGACCGGGAAGGGCGTCGCACTCGCCTGGCGGCCCGACGGCCGTTACCTCGTCGCCACCAGCGCGGACACGTTCTTCGTCTGGGACACGTCGGATCCGTTCCGCCCTCGGGAAGTCGCGCGGGCCGCGGGCGGCGGTCAGGGGATCCACGGGGTCGCCTTCAGCCCGGACGGCCGGACCGTGGCGGTCGCGTCGGCGCGAGGACGCGTACGGCTGTGGAACATGGGCGACCCCGCCCGCCCGGTGTCCACCATGTTCCGCGTCCAATCCGACCAGGACGTCCGCGCCGTGGCCTACCGGCCCGACGGCAAGGTGCTGGCCACGGGGCTCGACGACGGCACCGTCCAGCTGTGGGAGCCCGGACGGACGGGCGAATTCGAGCAACTGGCCACCACGAAGGGCGAACCGGTGGGATCCCTGGCCTTCCGGCCAGACGGGCGCAGGCTCGCGGCGGGGGCCTTGCGATTCGTCAGGTTCTGGGACACGGAGGACCCGAGGCACCCCCGCGGCCTGCCCAACGGTCTGGGATCCCTGCAACCCCAGTACGTGGCGGTGGCCTTCAGCGCCGACGGACAGCACATCGCCGCGGCGAGCACGGCCGAACGAGAGGTCCAGACCTTCGACTTGGACGACAAGCACGGACGTGCCGACCAGGGAAGCCGTCTGCCGATCGGCGAACCGGCCTGGTCCGTCACCTACTTACCGGGCGGCAGAGGCCTGGCGGTGGGGGACGAGACCGGGCGGATCCTCCTGAACCTGCCTCCGCCGCGCTCGCTTCCGGGGTCGGTCACGGACCGCACCATGGGCGAGACGGGCTCCGCGACCGACGAGTCCGGGCGACACCTGATCACCGACGGCTACCGGGAGAACAGCCCGCCGGTCCGCGTCTGGGACATCGGCGCCCCGGGGCGCGTCCCGCGCCGCATCGCCGAACTGTCCCGGGAGTGGGAGCAGGCCCGGTTCTTCCCCGGCGGGCTCGTCGTGAGCTGGAACACGGGCAGGACCCGGCTGAAGCTGTGGCGCCTGGACGGGGACCGGCTGCGCCCGGCCCATGAGTTCCCACGGCCGGAGGAAGTCAAGAAAGACACCAACTGGACGGAATTCTCCGTCAACAGGGATGCGACCCTGCTCGCGCTCCGCGCTCCGGGCGACGACGCGATGAGGCTGTGGGACATACGCGACCGGGACCACCCGCGGCAACTCGGCCGGATGCCCTGGCCCCAGGGGGACGGCAGGGTCGTGGCCGGCTTCAGCGGGTCGAAGGGGCTGGTGGCGATGATGTCGAACTCGAGCACCCAGGTGTGGGACGTGCGCGACGCCCGCCATCCCCGCCCGGCGGGGAAGGCGAAGGGGAGGCCGTTCTCGACACTCGGCCACGACGGGCGCGTGGCGTTGCTCACCCAGGAGACGAAGCAGCCCACACGGACGTCCGAGCTGCGCTTGTGGACGGTGGACGACGACGGCACCCCGCACCGGTCCCGTTCGATCGGTGAGGACGTGGACTCAATAGCCGCCCTGTCCGGCCGCGCACTGCTCACGCTGTCCAAGGACGGCCGGCCCGCCGTATGGGACCTGCGCAAGCCGCAGCGGGGCGTTCCGCTCCCGGGCCCGGCTCCCCGTATGCGGTATGTCATGGTCTCCGAGGAGCGCCGGCTGGCCGTCGCCCGGAACTACGAGGGCGCTCTGGGCATTTGGCGCGTCTCCGAGCCGGACGGCGCGCGGCCGGGCGGGGACGACGAGCTGCTGGCGCTGTTCACCGACGGCGACATCGGGAAGGTCCACGAACTGGACGACGCCACGGGCGACCTCTTCGTCGAGACGGGCTTCGCCGGCCCCGTCGCGGCGCTGGGCGCCAGGACGATCGTGGTGAGCACGGACACCGACCGGCTGCGGGCGGGGCTGTGCGCGGTGCGTTCGACCCGTGTTCCGGAGGAGCGCTGGCGCGAGCTGCTGCCGGGGGTCGGACGGCGGGACGGGTGCGGGTGAGGGGTGCGGACGGCGGCGTCGCCCACGTGTGCGACCCCGCTCCCGGCGCGTGACCGCTGCCCACTCGCGCCCGCCGAGGGCCCCTACCGTGCCGTGAACGTCAGGCAGTCCGCCGCATCCCGCAGCGCGGCCACCGTGATCCCCGGCGCCTGGCACTCCAGGTCCTGGTTGTGCAGGCACCCCGCCATCTTGCACGCGCCGACCCGGCCGGTCGCGGCCGAGTCGCCGCCCTTCGTGGGGAACGTGAAGAACGTGTCGCACCGCGCGTGCGTCGCGTCCCCCACCGTGATGGCCAGGGCGTGGCACGCGCTGTCCTGGTTGTAGGCGCAGGCGTCCACCTCGCACACGGCCACTTGGGGCATGTCCACTGGGTTCTCCTCCGACGGGCTCGGCAACGGGCAACGGCGTCCGACGATGTGTTCCTCCCGCGACGCGCGGCGACACCGCGCGCACCGACGGTTCACCCGGAAGCCCCCGTTCGCCCGCGGCTCAATCCGCCCACGGCGCAAAGCGTGGGGAACGGCGGAAAGCCCTGTCTACCGTGGTCGCATGACGAAGTTGACGACGTTTCGGACGCGGCAAGTGACGCCGGACATTTGGATGTTGGAGTTCGCCGTCGGCCAGGCCTACGCCGTGCGCCTGCCGGACGGCTGGGCGCTGGTCGACACAGGCCTGGGCAACCCCGGCCAGGCGGAGGCGGTGCTCGACGCCCTGGCCGCCCTGCCGGGGCCCGGGGAGCTGCGGGAGATCGTGCTCACGCACTGCCACCTCGACCACCGGGGCAACGCCGCCGCACTCGCGGCGGCCACCGGCGCCCGGGTGCTGGCCGGCGCGGGCGACGCGGCGGTGATCCGGGGCGAGGCGCCCGAGGCGCCGCCCGTCCTGGAGGAGTGGGAGGTTCCGATCTTCGAGTCCGTCCAGGCGGTCCTCGCCGGCATGGACATACCGGCCCCGGTGCCGTGCCGGGTGGACCGGGAGCTGGTCGACGGCGATGTCCTGGACTGGGGGCAGGAGGTGCGGGTCGTGGGCGTACCGGGCCACACGCCCGGCAGCATCGCCCTCCATCTGCCCGCATCGCGCGTGCTGTTCACCGGTGACACCATCGCCAACCACCCGGAGGTGATCCTCGGCGTCTTCAACCTGGACCGGCCGCAGGCCGTGGCCTCCTTCCGGCGGCAGGCGGCGCTGGACGTGGACGTGGCGTGCTTCGGCCACGGCGCACCCCTCGTCGGCGGGGCGGGCAAGGCCCTGCGGGAAGCCGCGGAACGCCTGTCGGACTGAGGCGGCCGTCCGGCCCCGGGTCGCTGTGCGACCACCGCGAGAGCCCGCCACCGTCACCGGTGGCGGGCTCTCCGGCTACCGCCCGGTGTACGGCAGCAGCGCCATCTCCCGCGCGTTCTTGATCGCCGCGGCCAGCTGCCGCTGCTGCTGCGCCGTGACGCGGGTGACCCGGCGGCCGCGGATCTTGCCGCGGTCGGAGAGGAACTTCCGCAGCAGGTCGGTGTCCTTGTAGTCGATGTATGTGATCCCCGCCGCATCGAGGGGGTTGCGGCGCGGCCTGGACGGGGTGCGGGGGGTGTGCCGACGGGCCATGAGGGGTCCCTTCGTCTTCGTCGTGGTGTCAGTGAACGGGGTCGAGGAGCGGGTCGAAGGCGGCCGGGAACCGCTTCCACCCCTCGCGGCCGGACGCGTACTCCGCGTCGGTCAGCAGACAGGAGTCGAGCAGCCGCACCAGGCCGTCCCGGTCCAGTCCGGGGGATGTGAAGACCAGGTGCTGGCAGCAGTCGCCGTGCTCGGTGTCCCAGTCCAGCGCGACGGCGGCGCGGCGCACGGCCGGCACCATCTCCCAGGCCGCGTCCGGGAGCGCGGCGAGCCACGGGCCCGCGCTCTCCACGCACAGGGCGCCGCCCGCACAGTCCCAGCCGAGCAGCGCGTCGGGCCGGTCGGCGAGCCAGAACCGGCCGCGGCTGCGGGCGGCCGCGCAGCTCAGATCCTCCAGCGCCGCGTGCAGCCGTCCGGGGTGGAACGGGCGGCGGCGGTGCCACACCAGGGTGGCGACCCCCGCCTCGTCCGCCTCCTGGGGCAGGCGGGCGCAGGACGGGTGCTGAGCGGCGGCGGCCGCCGCGACGTCGAAGCCGGCGAGGGCCGCGGCCGCCAGTTCCCCGGAGCCGACGCGGATCCGGCGTGCGGTGGGGTGGAGCTGGGCGAGGAGCGCGCGGTCCTCGTCGTCGGCCTCCTCGCTGTCGACGAGCGCGAGCACCGGGGCGTACTCCAGTTGCCGCGCCCAGGTGTCCGCGACCGTGCGCCGGTCGGTGACGGCCGCCGCGAGACCGGCTTCGGCCAGGTCGTCCCCGTTGCCGAGGCAGGGGAGGACGAGCGCGGGGTCAACGGCCGTGATCACGGAGGTGAGTTCGAACGCGCCGGCGTGGGCCGCGACCACCTCGGCCATCGCCTTGGGCTCGACGGAGTCCCACAGCTCGACGACGGCCAGCCGGGCGGTGCCGCCGGCGGCCAGGCGTTCCAGCTCGGGGACGAGGTCCTCCCGCAGGGCGCAGCAGGCGCAGTCGTTGACCAACGGTGCCTCGCCGGAGTCGGCGACGCCGACCGCGCCGCGCACGGTGCGCAGGACCCGTCCCTCGGCGGCCGACGACAGGTCGTGGTGCAGCGCGACGCTCCCGGGCACCGTGCGCAGCAGCTCTTCCACCGCCGCCCGGCGGGCATCGGCGTGCAGGCCGCCCACGAGGGCGACGGGCAGCGCGGAGGGGTCCCTCATCGGCCGACCCTCCGCGGTCCGTAGCGCCGCTCGAAGCGCTCGACCCGGCCCGCGGTGTCCACGACCCGGGCGTTGCCCGTGTAGAAGGGGTGGCTCGCCGAGGAGATCTCGACGTCGACGACGGGGTACGTGTTGCCGTCCTCCCACTCCACGGTCTTGCCGCTGGTGGCGGTGGAGCGGGTGAGGAAGGCGAAGTCGGCGGCCTGTCGCGGAAGACGACGGGGCCGTACGGGGGGTGTATTCCGGGCTTCATCGCGGGTGTCCTTCTCCGGAGTCGGGTCAGGGGTCGGGGGGCCGGGGTCTGCTCGGCGCGGTGGTCAGCGTTCTTCGCGGTAGTCCACGTGCCGGCGTGCGACGGGGGTCGTACTTGCGCAGGGTCAGTCGGTCCGGGTCGTTACGGCGGTTCTTGCGGGTGACGTAGACGTGGCCCGTACCCGCGGTGGAGCGGAGCTTGACGACCGGGCGCAGTTCGTTGCGTGCCATGGGCGCTACTATACGGCAATGGAATCATTTCCATTTACGCCCTCCGTGTGGGAGGGCTCCGAAGAGAGGCAGGTAACACCTTGTCCGCCCACTGCCAACTGACCGGCGCCCGGCCGGGCTTCGGCAACACCATCTCCCACTCGCACCGGCGCACCTCCCGCCGCTTCGACCCCAACGTCCAGCGCAAGCGCTACTGGCTGCCGAGCGAGGGCCGGTACGTCCGGCTGACGCTGAGCGCCCGGGCGATCAAGACCGTCGACGTCATCGGCGTCGAGGCGGCCGTGGCCCGCATCCGGGCCCGGGGGGCGAGGGTCTGATGGCGAAGAAGAGCAAGATCGCGAAGAACGAGAAGCGCCGGGAGTCGTCGCGCGCCACGCGGCGCGCCGCGCCGAACTCAAGGAGATCATCCGCAGGCCGTCCACTCCGGAGGAGGAACGCGCCGCCGCCGTAAGGGAGTTGCGTCGACAGCCGCGCGACGCCAGCGCGACGCGGGTACGCAACCGCGACGCCGTCGACGGCCGCCCGCGCGGCTACCTCCGGCGTTTCGGGCTGTCCCGGATCCGGCTGCGGGAGCAGGCTCATGCCGGGACGCTGCCGGGGGTGACGAAGTCCTCTGGTGAGAGGCGGTGGCGCCGGCCGGGCGACCCCGGGGGCTCGCGCGGCGATCAGGCCGGATCCAGGGGTCCCGCGCGTGGCGCCCCGGGTGATGGCGAGCAGCGCCGTGTCGTGTGATGCGGCCGCCGGTGTGACGGTCGACGTCTGCCAGAAGCGTGTCCAGCAGTTCGTCCGGCCCGGAGAACTCCCGTCCGGTCAGGGCCGCTACGGGGTCGAAGAAAGCTCCCGTACGGTCCCTGGCCTCGGTGAGGCCGTCGGTGTACAGCAGGAGGGTCGCCTCCGGGGGGAGCGGCACGGTGTCGGCCGCGTCCTCGCGAGGGGCCAGCCCTCCCAGGCACAGCGGGAGGGCCGGTTCGGACGGTTCCAGGCTGCGGACCCGGCCCTGCCGCTCGTGCAGCAGCGGGGCCGGGTGGCCGCGATTGACCAGGCGCAGTTCCTCGCCGGAGGGCGGGATCTCGGCCAGGACGGCCGTGACGAAGTCCTCGGCCCGGGCGGGTCCCGCCGCTTCCCGGAGCAGTCCTCGTTCGAGCCTGGCCGCGATCCTGGTGAGCGTGGGTTCGTCCTCGGCCGCCTCCCGGAACACCCCGAGGACGATGTCCACCGCCTTGATCGTCTCCATGCCCTTGCCCCGGACGTCGCCGACCAGGCAGCGCATGCCGTACGGGGTGTCCTGCACGGCGTACAGGTCGCCCCCGATCTGCGCCTCCCTGACGGCTGCCTGATAGCGCACCGCGATACGCAGGGAACCGACGGAAGCCGGCGGCTGGGGGAGTACGGCGCGCTGTACGGCGAGGGTGATCTCGCGTGCGGACTGCAGGCGGACGTCCCGGTAGTGCATGAGCCGGTTCACGACGACGGCAATCGCCGAGACGGTCGCCACCGCTGCCAGCTCGCTGTACCCGCTGGAACCCCCCAGGTAGCCGAAGTGGGTGAGCATCGCGGCGTCGGCGGCGCAGGCGCCGAGGCCCGACAGGATCGTCACGCGCAGGGACAGCAGTGCGGCGGCGGTCATCGGTGCGGCGACGTAGAGGGCCTCCAGGCTGAACCGGGCGGGGGTGTAGAAGTCGATGAGGAGGCCTACGACCAGGAGGATGAGGGGCACGAGCCGCAGGTGGCGCAGGAACCAGGGCACCAGGGAGCGGCCCCTGTGCCCGGTGCCCTCACCTGCCGCTCCCGATGTCTCGTGCCGTACGCCTCGTCCCAGCATGGTCGGATCGGATCATGCTTGCCACTGTGGGCTGCCGTATGGGTGCGGGGACGCTACCGTATGGCGGGGGGTCGGGGTGTCCAGAGCGGAGTCGGCGGGCGGGGGAGTGGCGGCTACGCCGTTGAGTTTGCCCCGGACCCGCCCTTTCACCGTTTCCCGGGGAGACCCCGGACCCCATTCGCCCTTCGGGTGAAGTCCTCAGACGCCGGACGGGCTGATGGGGGCGGGCCAGGGGCAAAACCCCTACCCCGCGGACCCCCTCCGCGGCAGGAACACCCACACCACCACCGCCCCCGCAGCGTCACCCCGCCCGCGACCAGCGACGTGACCCGCATCGCGGACACGAACGCCTCCACCGCCCGCCCCGCCAGCGCCTCTCCGCCCGCCCCGCCCAGGCGGGCCGCGACCGTCAACGCCCCCTCCACCGACTCCTCCGCCACCGGCCGCAGCGCCGTCGGCAACGGCCGCACCGCGTCCTCGATGCGGTCCCGGTAGTGGGCGGACAGCAGGGAGCCCAGTACCGCGACCCCCAGCGCTCCGCCCACCTGGCGCAGGGAGTTGAGCATGGCGGCGCCCA
>NZ_BAAAXZ010000134.1:0-27109 GCF_039535865.1 Streptomyces thioluteus | reverse complement strand
CGAACATCTGCTAGCGTTGAATCGATGATGGCGCGGGGCGGATCTACAATCGGCTAATTGCGGGTGTCTCGTCCCGGCGCGCGAATTGAAGCACATTAGACGGCCGGTTCGGCCTTCGTACGGCGGGGGTGGTGGGTGGGCGAATTCCGTAGGGAGAAAAAAAATTTTAAGGTTGCGGCCGGTCAAAGCGGCAAGATGAGCAGCAGCGCGCGGTCGTCGTTTGACTTGCCTCTGGCGAAACCGCTTCGTAATCACGAAGCGCAGAGCGGTGCGCGCCGCGAATTTGCACGGTCGGTGACATAACGTTCCAGAGCCTCGTTTCCGGTGAGGTGACAGCGGTACCAATAGGCCCTCGCTGAGTCGCGTTGCCGAGGTTTCCACTGACCAGTCCGCACGTCGAGTGCAGAGCATCAGGAACGTCGTGCCTAGGGCGCATAGTCCGGCTGGGGTCCTTAGGGAGTGGAATTCGGCCGCCGATCGTTAACGCCGTAGACAAGCCGGTCCTCGGGTGTCGGGCCTATCTCGTGTCCTCAGCGTCCGGCCTGGTAACATGGAGTGTCGGCGACGTCTTGAGGATGGTCGATCCGGTGGACGTGCCCGCGTGAGACAGAGCTAGCGTAACAGTTCCACCGCTGTCGAGGTCCGAAGGACGAGGTGGAAGCCGGAGTTGGCGAAGGCCCTACTGCGTTCTAGCCAGTTACTAGGCGCAGAGGTAGCCCGTTGGCGGCATGGGGCAGGAAGGGCGTGCGGTGGGCATGGAAGGGCGTGCCTAAGGACTGTGTGCCCAGCCGATTAGGCGCCGGAGGAGGTATGTAGGGCACGTCTCGGGGCCGGCTTGGCGAGGGTACGGCGTGCCATGCCTTACAATCGACAGGCAGGCAGGATCGTCGGTGTGAGGACGTACCTCGCAGGCTTTTGCGGCACGGAGCTGAGGGTCAGCCGAGACCACAGCACCAGCCAATGTGCGCGCAGACGAGGCCGGCGCGGTCAGTCCGCAGGCGGCATTGACGAACTCGGGCGTGCAGCCTCGCGTGCAGCGGGGACAGCTAGCGCTATTCGAATGGCAGCTTCAGTAGCTAGCATAGAATCCTGATGAGTAGAGCACAGGATGACCACGCAGAGTACTCGGACCTGGATGTACAATACGCGGTGTGTCTTAGTGGGGGCAAATGCGAAGTACACGCTGTCATGCAGTCCGTCTCGTTCCGGCAGGGTCTAAAAGCTTCTAGGCGCTGTACAATGGACTGATGCTGAGGAGGCAGGGCCCGAGGAATATAGCCCCGACTGGGGCGCGACGACGACCCAGGCAATGGGTGCGGGACGTTGGACGCGAGTTCCAGGTTGCGCGCCGTAGAGCTACTAATGGGCAGCTACTGATGGAGGACCAGGCGGACTCTCAGTGGACCGTATGAGGGCTGGTGGCCGCACGCGCGCCGGCGTATACGGGGCCGCGGGAACGGCTGGCGGGAGGGTGCGGCAGGCAGCAAGGCCACGACGGTCGACGGGTATCGAGGAGGCCATGTGATCGAGGAGCGGCGGCGGGGTGAGCCCTCGCAACCTGTATCTCGGCTAAGGGGCCGATGGTGGCCCCGGATGGGTACGCAGGGCGTGGGTGGTTACGACGGATGTTAGCACTAGAGCGTATACTAGTGGGACATGGATAAAGGGTTCTCCAGGTTCGCTGTTCTCGGAGGCGCGTCGGCACGGCGGAAGTAGTCGCACCGGTTTGCCTGGCGGCGTTGCGGCACGCTGCGTGGCGACGCTCGGTTGCCAACGCTCGGCATACTTGCGTCATTAAGGGGTCCGGGGACGATCCGGGGCTCCGGTCCTCGCCGACGTCAGTCATACGAGGGCGGCAGCCGATTTGCCGATTTCTATCGGCCCGACAGTCCGTACATCGGCATGGCCCCCGCCGCTAAGGCCGCCGGTCTGGTAGCAACGCTATTGTCTAATAGCGTGCGCCGCGCGCATGATCAGCGGGATATACAGGCGGGGGCTGATACTGCCTGTACTACGCGTTCGCAGCTGGATATCAGCCAGGCTGTGCGTGGGCCGTCCGCATGACGGGGCCAATACGGCGGGGAGCGACACAGGGGTGACCAGGCCGGCGGGTGGCCGGACTGCCGTCGGGTATCGACCACTCGAGGAGTGTGCACGAGTGCGCCGTCGCGCGAACGCACGGGGCGGCGGCTGCACTAACAGCCGTGCGACGACGTGCTGCCCCGGGCTCGAGAAGGGGGCTCGGGATGTGCCGCGGATCCCGTACGGTCAGGTGGCCGCTAGCACAGCCGCCACTGGGACTTACTAGACGATGGTTGCGGTCGACGAGGTGCCGGGCGGGTGGGTGACCTGTTTAGTGGCATCTGTGTGGCTGGGCGCCGAGATCCGGCGCAGACGGGTGCTAGAACCCGAATTACACCCGAATTTTTGGGCGCCCGCGCTCGTGGTCGGTTGCCCCGCTAGCAGGGCGGCGCGACCGACATGTCATCCCGACATCGACTGTGCGAGGGGTGTGCTATCGGGGCGACGGTAGTTCGATGCGTGTGTGCGGCGCTCTGATAGGGTGGGCTTCCGCCGCATGGCAGGTTGGCGGTACAGTTATTCCGCACCGTAGATCGCAGTCTCCGAGTTTCGGTTCCAACGGGTTGAGGTCGCGTCCGGTGCGTAGGTTCGATGCGACCGTGTGCCGGAAGAAGAGCGCTTGCGGCCCGGTAGAGCGTTGCCGACGCCGGAGATCACCTTCTGGTCATCAGCAGGGCGGCGACGCTGTCCTGCATGGCGCGGAGATCCGCCGCAGGCTGGCGTACGGGGTCCTCCCCCGCGCGCAGCCCGCGGTGCGGCGGCGAGGCACGGTCACGTGGAGATATCGACCTGCTCTCGCGTCGGTCAGCAGCGCGCAGGCGGTGGGCGCGAGCAGGTCGGCGTAGGAGTCCGCGGTCGCAGGCGCAGTCCGGACGGTGTGCAGTGGCCGGGGGCGCGTCGGTGCCGAGGGTGTACTTTGCCGAAGAGGCCGAGGTGCAGGTGGCATCTCAGCCCCTGGCGGCCTCTGAAGCCGAGGAGACGAGGTGGCGTGTAGGCCCGTGCGGCCTCGGCCTCGCGCGAGCGGTTGCGTCGTCGACGAGGGCGGCGCCGTGATTCCCTCGATAGCTCCGCCCGCCCTGGGCCGGCATCGTCGCCGGACGCGGCCAGCCACTCCGCGACAGAGGGGCGTGGTGGTCGGCGGCACCAGGCGTGGCACCGTGGATCTGTGTGCCCTGCGGGCGATCGAGAGTCTTACGCCGTGATGTGGGTCCGGGATACGGCGTTCGAGCGGCCGCGGCCGTGCGTGATGCGGTCCGGGCCCGGTTGCCGGGTCGAGGGTGGTCGTTAGTCCTGCTGCGGGTGGGCCCGCGCCGGGAGCGCGGGAGCTCGCCGGTGGTCTCGTAGCGGCTCACGTGCAGCTCGACGATGCGGCGGTGTGACCCGTCTCACCGGCACCCATGAGATACGGCACGTTTAGACGAAGGAAGATACAATCGACGAACTGGTCGCCACCTCCTCGGGGAGTGCACTCCGCCCGGCGCCGACGGCACGGGCGCATCACGTTTGGCGTCGCCTGTGCTCGCGCGCCAGCGCGCGCGGTGCTGCTCGCTCAGACCGAGCGCGGCGCGGACGCCGTCACCTTTCCGTTCGCGGTGCGACTCTGCTCGCACGCTCTGCCGCAGCGCGCGACCGAGCGACGATGCCGAGGCTGTGCCGCTCGTTCCGCGGACGGCCGCTGTCGCTCGGCGATCGCGCAAGGACAGAACGGCGGTAGTCGTCACCCTCGGGCGTCGTCAGATGTGTGTGCACCGCAGTCACGACGCGGCTCGTGATAACGCCGGTGGGGCCTCTGAAGCCGACTAGACGACGGTGGGACTGGCGTGAGTTCAGCCCCTAACGGCATCGGTCGGAGCGACGGTACACAGGCGCATGCGTCCGAGTGTGGCACTGTCCCGGCGGCAACGCTCACAGCACCGGGCCCACGCCGACGGTCACGGGCAGTGAACGCACACGACCCTCCCATGGATTCGCGCCCGCCGCTCAGTACCGAAATAGAGTGCGTGATGAACGTTCTAATGCGGGAGCAAAGTCGGAGGAGACTCGTGTGACGCGAGTGCATCGCGAAACCTAAGTGACACTGTCCATGCGACGCGATACCGCCGCCATGATCAAAGGGTAGCCCGTCGCGAGCGTCCGGCTTTGATCCGCAGACGCCGCCGTCAGTCCTCTGCGCGCGGTGGTCGACGGCCTCATATGGTTCCGGCCTCAGTATACGCCACCTTTCCATGATCGCCATTGGCGGCGTCGAGCGGCGCGCCGGTGCTCTCTCGTCGGAGATCGGGAGTTACCGGCAATCGCCGTCTGTTGCGGGCCGCCGGCACATCCTGGTCTCTCTACAGCGCCTGGTGGGCGCCGCTGTCGTCCTCGTGATGCGGTGATGCTCGGCGAGGATGCCGGCCGCCGGCCAACCCGACCTACGGGCTCCTTCTCGCTACGCGGCACCGGTGGCCTGGGCCGCTGGGGCCGGCTTCACGGATCGGCTGGCTCTACTGGTTCTTCTGGGTCGTGGTGCTGGCGGTCGAGGCCGACGGGCGGGCGCCGGCATCCTCAACGGCTGGGTCCCCGCGGTCCCCAAGTGGGCCTGGGCGCTGATCGTCATGGTGGTGCTCACCGCGACCAACCTGGCCTCGGTCAGCTCGTACGGCGAGTTCGAGTTCTGGTTCGCGGGCATCAAGGTCGTCGCCATCGCCGCGTTCGTGGTCATCGGCGGCCTCGCGGTCTTCGGCGTGCTGCCCGGCTCGGACAACGAGGGGGCGGGGCTGGCCCACCTCACCGACCACGGCGGATTCCTGCCCCACGGCCCCGGGGCGATCCTCACCGGCGTGCTGATGGTCGTCTTCTCCTTCATGGGCAGCGAGATCGTCACCCTGGCCGCGGGCGAGTCGGAGAACCCGCAGCGCGCGGTCCGGCAGGCGACCAACAGCGTGATCTGGCGCATCGCGGTCTTCTACCTGGGCTCGATCTTCGTCGTCGTCACCCTGCTGCCCTGGGACTCCAAGGCGATCCTCAAGGACGGCAGCTACGTCGCGGCGCTGAACTCGATCGGCATCCCGCACGCCGGCCAGATCATGAACGTCATCGTGCTGACCGCCGTCCTCTCCTGCCTCAACTCGGGCCTCTACACGGCCTCCCGCATGGCCTTCTCGCTCGGCGGACGCGGTGACGCGCCGAAGGCCTTCGCCCGCGTCAACAAGCGCGGCGTCCCGCAGGCGGCGATCCTCGGCTCGGTGGTCTTCGGCTTCCTGTCGGTCTTCTTCA
Source organism: Streptomyces thioluteus (assembly GCF_039535865.1). Taxonomy (NCBI): domain Bacteria; kingdom Bacillati; phylum Actinomycetota; class Actinomycetes; order Kitasatosporales; family Streptomycetaceae; genus Streptomyces; species Streptomyces thioluteus. The sequence continues at coordinate 21,769 of NZ_BAAAXZ010000134.1, read as the reverse complement.
ACTACATGTGGCCGGACACGGTCTTCAAGTTCCTGCTGAACGCGTCGGGCGCGGTCGCGCTGTTCGTGTGGCTGGTCATCTGCTTCACCCAGCTGAAGATGCGCGGCATCATCCTGCGCGAGGCGCCGGAGAAGCTGGTCGTGCGGATGTGGCTGTTCCCGTACCTGACCTGGGCCACGATCGGCATGATCCTCTTCGTGCTCGGCTACATGGTCTACGACGGGGGCGACAACCGGGAGCAGGTACTGCTGTCGGTGCTGGTGGCGGTGGTCGTGCTGGCGATCGGGCTGGTGCTGGAGCGGCGGCGTAAGGCGGCCGTGTCGAAGTAGCGGCCCCATGTCGGGCGAGCGCCCGGTCCGCATCTCCGTTCGGAGGCGGACCGGGCGTTCATGCTTTTACGGGTTCGTGGCGGTCAGGTCCGGACGCCGTAGCCGACAGGTTCGATCAACAGCGGGCGAGTGTGCGGCGACAGCAGTCGCACAGGGTCTGGTGATCACGTTTATGCATACGGTCGGCCGCACGGCGTCGGGGCCCCGCTCCGACACGAGGCAGACTGGGCAGTACCAGGGAAGGAGTGAGCATTGTCCGCGCAGCCCGTTCACTACGAGTCACCCTCTCCGGACGCATACCGGCCCTACGGCCCCGAGCCGGAGGTCGAGCAGCCCGAGCTGCGCACTCTGCCGCGGCTCCAGGGAAGTCCTCGTGAGATCGCCGAACAGATCGAAAACCGGAGCGACCTCCGGGTCGAGATCATCCGAGGAACCCTCATGATGTCCCCCACGCCACGACGGCGCCATGCACAGACAGTGGACGATCTACGGGAGCTGCTGCGTCCGTGCCGTGCGGATGGCCTGCGTGCCTACGAGAACGTCTCCATCCCCCTCCCGGACGACCCGGACGACTACAGCACTCCAGACCTGTTGGTGTGCCCGGTGGACATGATGGATTCGGACGACTGGCTGCTGTCCGGCGAGGACGTCGAACTCGCCATCGAGGTGACCTCTCCTTCCGAGCGCCCGGTCGGCGTCGCCGACAAGATCGCGTGGTACGCCGAGGCCCGCGTCCCCGTGCTCCTCTATCTCTACCCCGCCGCTGCCAAGTGGGCCCTGTACTCCCGCCCGACCGACGAGGGATACGGGACGATCAGCCAAGGCAAGTACGGGGAACCGGTCCCCCTCCCCGACCACCTGGGCGGAGACATGCCGACCAAGGACCTGCCCCGCTACGAACGCTGACGGTGGATTCCAGGAAGAGGCCGAAAAGCCGGGAGCCCGCGCTCCGTAGAGCGCGGGCTCCCGTACGGAAGGGCGGCGCACTCAGCCCCGCCGCTCCAGCCACTTCCGCGCCGCCGGCAGCGCGCCCATCGCCAGCGCCGCCTTCACCGCGTCGCCGATGAGGTACGGGGTCAGGCCCAGGGCTACCGCCTGGCCGAAGGAGACGTGGAGCGCCAGCGCCAGATACGGCACGCCGACCGCGTAGATGATCGCGGAGCCCAGGGCCATCGTGCCGGCGGTGCGCAGCACCGAGCGGTCGCCGCCGCGGCGGGCCAGGGCACCGACCACCGTGGCGGCCAGCAGCATGCCGAGGACGTAGCCGAAGGAGGGGAAGGCGGCGCCGGACTTCGCCTCGGCGAACCACGGCATGCCCGCGACGCCGGCGACGGCGTACAGCGCGAGGGAGAGGAAGCCGCGGCGGGCGCCGAGCGCCGTGCCGACGAGGAGCGCCGCGAAGGTCTGGCCGCTGACCGGCACCGGGGAACCCGGGACCGGGACGGTCAGCTGGGCGGCGACGCCGGTGAGGGCCGCGCCACCGACGACGAGGGCGGCGTCCCGGACGCGCGCGGACGAGGCGGGCAGGAGATCGGCGAGGACCGTACCGGTCCGGGGGGCAGCAACTGCGGCGGTGGCCATCGGTACTCCGCTGGAAGGAGGGACAGAAAATCAAGCACGCGTAAGAACACCGTGACGTTAGCCCAGGCCGCTCGAATCGGCATGGGCGCGCGTCACAAAGCCGCCCGGGGGCGCTTTGGCGGGTTTCGCCGGTAAGTGATGCTCGTCACGGGATGGTGCAAGCAGCTTGGTTACGGCGACCCGGTCGGGAGAATGGGGGTCAGGTTCGCGCGTGCACAGCGCGACCCCGCGCCGCACCGACCGAGAGTTACGAGCCCATGCACGACGCACCCTCCGCCGACGAGTCCCTCGTCGGCGCGAAAGAGCCGCTGTCCGCGGGGCTCAAGCAGCGGCACCTGACGATGCTCGGGCTGGGCGGGGTGATCGGCGCGGGCCTCTTCGTGGGCTCCGGCGCCGGGATCTCCGTCGCGGGTCCGGGGATCATCGTCTCGTACCTGATAGCGGGCGCCCTCGCCATGCTGGTGATGCGGATGCTGGGCGAGCTGTCGTCGGCGATGCCCGCCTCCGGCTCGTTCTCGGTGCACGCGGAGCGCGCGCTGGGCCGCTGGGCCGGGTTCACGGTCGGCTGGCTCTACTGGTTCCTGCTGGTGATCGTGCTCGCCGTGGAGGCCACGGCCGCCGCGCAGATCGCCCACGGCTGGGTGCCGGGCATGCCGCAGTGGGCCTGGGTCCTGGTATTCATGGTGGTGTTCACCACCGCGAATCTCACCGCCGTGAAGAACTTCGGTGAATTCGAGTTCTGGTTCGCCGCGCTGAAGATCGGCGCCATTCTCCTCTTCCTCGGCCTGAGCCTGCTGGCGATCTTCGGGCTGCTGCCCGACACCGAGGCCGTGGGCATGAGCAATCTGACCGGTCAGGGCGGCTTCCTGCCCCACGGCTGGCACGGGGTGATCTCCGGCGTCCTCGCGGTCGCCTTCGCCTTCGGCGGCCTGGAGGTCGTCACCATCGCCGCCGCCGAGTCCGAGGACCCCGAGCGCGCGGTGGGCCGGGCGGTGCGCAGCGCCGTGTGGCGCATCCTCTTCTTCTACGTGGGCTCGATGCTGGTCATCGTGACCCTGCTGCCGTGGTCGTCGCTGAAGCCCGGGCAGAGCCCGTACGTGGCGGTCCTCGACCACATCGGGGTGCCGTCGGCCGGGCAGATCATGCAGATCGTGATCTTCGTGGCGCTGCTGTCGGCGCTCAACGCCAACCTCTACGGCTCGTCGCGGATGGTCTTCTCGCTGGCCGAGCGCGGCGAGGCGCCGCGGGCGCTGCTGAAGGTCTCGCGCGGCGGCGTGCCGGTCCGGGCGGTGCTGGCCTCGGTGGCCTTCGGCTTCGCGTCGGTCGTCCTCAACCTCTACTGGCCGGATTCGATCTTCCGCTATCTCCTCAACTCGGTGGGCGCGGTCCTGCTCTTCGTCTGGGGCCTGGTCGCCGCCTCGCAGCTGCGGCTGCGGCGCCGGATCGAGCGGGAGATGCCGGAGCGGCTGACCCTGCGCATGTGGTGCTTCCCCTATCTGACCTGGGCCGCCCTGGCCGGCATGGCGGGCATCCTGGTCCTGATGGTCGCCGACGCGGGAGCCCGTCCGCAGCTGATGTGGTCGGCGCTCGCGACGGGCGCGGTGCTGGCGGTGGCGGGGCTCCGGGAGCTCCGGCTGCGCCGGACCGAGCGTTCCGGCCGATAGCAAACATTGATTCTGGCGATATTTCAGGTGCGGAGAGTCATCACCGCGTCTAAATATCGGACATCCGTGTGACAAGTGTTGTCCTGAGCGAACATCACCCCCACACTGAGGCAACTTTTCGCAGTTGTTTCAACAATCACCACTCCTTTCACTCACGGGGACAGACACGACCATGACTCGGATAGATGCGACCTCCGCGCCCGAGCGCGCGGTCACCGAAGTGCCGCCGGACTCCGGCACCGCCCTGTCGCACGGTCTCAAGCAGCGCCATCTGTCGATGATCGCCCTCGGCGGGGTCATCGGCGCGGGGCTCTTCGTCGGCTCGGGGGCGGGCATCGCCGCCGCCGGCCCGGGAATCGTGCTGGCCTATGCGGTGTCCGGGCTGCTCGTGATGCTCGTGATGCGCATGCTCGGCGAGATGGCCGCGGCCAACCCCGCGTCCGGCAGCTTCTCGGTCCACGCCGAGAAGGCCATCGGTCCCTGGGCGGGCTTCACCGCCGGCTGGGTCTTCTGGATCGAGCTCTGCGTGGCCATCGCCGTGGAGGCCCTCGGCGCGGCGGCGATCATGGTCCAGTGGTTCCCCGCCACGTCCTCGTGGATGTGGGTGCTGCTCTTCATGGCCCTGTTCTGCGGCATGAATCTGGCGGCGGTCGGCAACTTCGGCGAGTTCGAGTTCTGGTTCGCCACCCTCAAGGTCGCCGCGATCGGCATCTTCCTCGTCCTCGGCATCCTGGCCATCTGCGGCCTGCTCCCGGGCACCTCCGCCCCGGGCGCCTCCAACCTCACCGGGCAGGGCGGCTTCCTCCCCAACGGCACGGACGGCCTCGTCGCCGGCCTGCTGGCGTCGGTCTTCGCGTACGGCGGCCTGGAGACGGTGACGATCGCCGCCGCGGAGTCCGAGCACCCGGTCAAGGGCGTCGCCAAGGCGGTCCGTACGGCGATGTGGCGCATCGCCCTCTTCTACGTCGGCTCGATGCTCGTCGTGGTCACCCTGATCCCGTGGACCGACAAGTCGATCCTGGGCGGTCCGTACGTGGCCGTCCTGGAGCACCTCGACATCCCCGCGGCCGGCCAGATCATGAACGTCATCGTCCTGATCGCGCTGCTCTCGGCCATGAACGCCAACATCTACGGCGCGTCCCGCATGGCGCACTCGCTCGTCGAGCGCGGCGAGGGCCCCCGCTTCCTGGGCAAGGTCACCGGCGGCGTGCCGCGCCGGACCGTCGTGGCGTCCTCCGCGTTCGGCTTCGTCGCCGTGCTGCTGAGCTACAAGTGGCCCGACACCGTCTTCAAGTGGCTGCTCTACATGACGGGCGCGGCGGTGCTGGTGGTGTGGGCCTTCATCGCGGTCACCCAGCTGATGATGCGCCACCGTCTGGAGCGCGAGCAGCCGGAGCGGCTGGTGGTGCGGATGTGGTGGTTCCCCGTCCTGACCGTCGTCGCCCTGCTGGGCATCCTGTTCATCCTCGGCCTGATGCTGCGCGAGAAGGACACCGCCGTCCAGCTGTACGCGACGGCCGCGCTCACCGTGGCCCTCGCCCTCGTCGGCTACGTACGGCAGCGGCTCGCGGCGGCCCGCCGGAGCTGACGCCCCGCCACCCTCCCCCTCCCGAGGCGGGGTCGGTCCTGGATCGCCAGGACCGGCCCCGCCTCGGTCTTTGGGACGAGACATGACCCATTCGGCCCCTCTCGCAACCAATGGCACGCACCTGCTGATAGCGTCTACCTGCAAGTTAATTGCAATAAGCAGTCGGAGGGCTCGGCATGGCCATCTACACACTTCCTGAACTTCCGTACGACTACGCGGCGCTCCAGCCCGTCATCGACGCGAAGATCATCGAGCTGCACCACGACAAGCACCACGCGGCGTACGTCAAGGGTGCGAACGACACGCTGGAGCAGCTCGCCGAGGCCCGCGACAAGGACCAGTGGGGCTCGATCAACGGTCTGGAGAAGAACCTCGCGTTCCACCTCTCCGGCCACATCCTGCACAGCATCTACTGGCAGAACATGACCGGCGACGGCGGCGGCGAGCCGCTGGACAAGGACGGCGTGGGCGAGCTGGCCGACGCGATCGCGGAGTCCTTCGGCTCCTTCGCCAAGTTCAAGGCCCAGCTGACCAAGGCCTCGGCCACCACCCAGGGCTCCGGCTGGGGCGTCCTCGCCTACGAGCCGGTCAGCGGCAAGCTGATCGTCGAGCAGGTCTACGACCACCAGGGCAACGTCGGCCAGGGTTCCACCCCGATCCTGGTCTTCGACGCCTGGGAGCACGCCTTCTACCTTCAGTACAAGAACCAGAAGGTGGACTTCATCGAGGCCATGTGGGCGGTCGTCAACTGGCAGGACGTGGCCCGGCGTTACACCGCCGCCAAGGAGCGCGGCGACGCGCTGCTGCTCAACCCCTGAGCCGCGGCGCCGCAGTCGGCCTGCTCGTGATCGTCTTCTCACCCGTGTCACGCGGCAGGCACACGGAGGGCCCCCGCGCGGTCGACTCGCGCGGGGGCCTTCCCCATGCTCCCATCACCGCGCCTCAGGCGTGCCCGAACGCCTCGCCCGTCACGGCGAACTCCCGGGCCAGGCCCGTCTCGTGGAGCCGGGCGAACGGAGCGAACGGAACGCCCAGTTCCGATCCGCCCCGGTCGAAGTTCCAGCCCTTGTGCAGGGCGAAGCGGTAGTCGACGGCCACCGCGCCGTCGCCGTCCACCCGTACCGTGCCGGTCAGCCGGAACTCCGCGCAGCGCAGCGCCAGCCACCAGTCGGCGCTGATCCGACGGGTGATGAGGACGTCGCGCCAGCCGCTGTCCGCGGGATAGGCGGCCGGCGTCCGGGGGCCCGCGCGCCAGCGGTCGAGGGCCTCCGCCCGCCAGTGCGCCAGCTGCTCGTCCGCGGCCGCGCGGACGGCCGGGAGCGCGAGCAGCTCCTCGGCGTCGATCCGGACGGGCGTCCCGTCGGCCCGCAGGTAGTGCCGCATCATGGCCGCCGCGTGACGCAGCCGGCACAGGGACCACACCGGCGGCAGGGCACGGCACACGGCGAGGGTGAGGAAGTCGTAGGGGCGCACGGGGAGCTCGGCGAAGGCGGCGTTCCCGCACGGCGGCTCGGCGTCGGCCCAGCCGCCGTCGCGGCCCAGGGGCCGGGAGAGATCGGTCTGGCCCATGTCTCGGACCCTAGGCGAGGACCGCCGCCGACGCCCGCCGGCGGCGGTCCTTCCGGGGGACGTACCCGTACGCGCGGGACCGCGCCCCTAGGCGCGGAGCCGCGCGAGGCCGCGCCGGGCCGTCAGTCGAAGATCGGGTCCTGCGTGCGCGTGCGCTTGATCTCGAAGAAGCCGGGGGTCGAGGCGACCAGCAGCGTCCCGTCCCACAGCCGGCCCGCGGCCTCGCCCTTGGGCGCCGGGGTGACCACCGGCCCGAAGAAGGCGACCTCGGCCTCGGTCCCGTTCTCGCCGGGGACGGCGATCACCGGGGTGCCGACGTCCTCGCCGACCTTGTCGATGCCCGCCTGTGGGAGGCGCGCACCTCCGCGTCGTACGCCTCGGTGCCGGCCACGTCGGCCAGCGACTCCGGCAGGCCGGCCTCCTTCAGGGCCTCGACGATCGTGGCGCGCTCGCGCGGCATGCCCTGGACGTGGAAGCGGGTGCCGAGCGCGGTGTAGAGCCGGCCGAGCACCTCCTCGCCGTGCTCCGCGGCGGCCGCGACGCACACCCGGACCGGGCCCCAGGCGTCCGCGATCTTCTCGCGGTACTCCTCGGGGAGCTCGTCCATGCGGGGCTCGTTGAGGACGGCCAGGCTCATGACGTGCCAGCGCACCTCCACCGGGCGCACCTTCTGCACCTCCAGCATCCAGCGGGAGGTGATCCAGGCCCAGGGGCAGATCGGGTCGAACCAGAAGTCGGCGGGGGTCTTCGCGTCGTCGGTCCTGCGGGTGGTGCTCATGCGGTTCTCCCGTGCGGAGCGTGGGGGCAAGGTGTTCACACTTTCAACAAGACGCGCATGCCATGATTCCTGATGATCCGAGAGTCACCGACTTTTGACATCCCGAGGGAGCCCTGCCGTGCCCGGTGAGAACCTGACCCGTGAGGAGGCCCGGGAGCGGGCCGCACTGCTGACCGTGGACGGCTACGAGGTGCACCTGGACGTGCGGTCCGCGGTCGGCCCGGACACCGGTGACGGCCCCGCACCTTCCGCTCCGTCTCCACCGTCCGCTTCCGCTGCGCCGAGCCCGGCGCGTCGTGCTTCGCCGACCTGGTCGCCCCCTCGGTGACGGCCGTGACGCTCAACGGCCGCGCCCTGGACCCGGCGGCCGTCTTCGACGGCACGCGCATCGCCCTGGACGGCCTGGCCGCCGAGAACGAGCTGGTCGTGGACGCGCGGTGCGCGTACAGAGCCGGGACGGGCGAGGGCCTGCACCGCTTCGTGGACCCGGAGGACGGCGAGGTCTACCTCTACACCCACTACGAGCCGGCCGACGCCCGCCGGGTGTTCGCGAACTTCGAGCAGCCGGACCTCAAGGCCCCCTACACCTTCTCGGTCACGGCCCCGGCCGACTGGACCGTGATCAGCAACGGCGAGCAGGACGGCGAGGACGAGCCGGTGGACGCCTCGGCGGTCCCCTCGTCGATTCGCCGCTTCGTACCGACCAAGCCCATCGGCACGTACATCACCGCCGTCGTCGCCGGCCCGTACCACGTCGTCCGCGACCACTACAGCCGTGAACTGCCCGACGGCACCGCCCTGGAGATCCCGCTGGGCGCGTTCTGCCGCAAGGGCCTCGCCCGGTACTTCGACGCCGACGAGATCTTCACCGTCACCAAGCAGGGCTCGACTTCTTCCACGAGCACTTCGACTACCCGTACCCCTTCGGCAAGTACGACCAGGCGTTCGTGCCGGAGTACAACATCGGGGCGATGGAGAACCCGGGCTGTGTGACCTTCCGCGAGGAGTTCGTCTACCGCGGCAAGGTCACGCGCTCGGCGTACGAGCGCCGGGCCAATGTGATCCTGCACGAGATGGCGCACATGTGGTTCGGCGACCTGGTGACCATGGAGTGGTGGGACGACCTCTGGCTCAAGGAGTCGTTCGCCGACTTCATGGGCTCCTTCTCGCAGGTCGAGGCCACCCGCTACACCAACGCCTGGGTCACCTTCGCCAACCAGCGCAAGGCGTGGGCCTACCGGGCCGACCAGCTGCCCTCCACCCACCCGGTCACGGCGGACATCCACGACCTGGAGGACGCCAAGCTCAACTTCGACGGCATCACCTACGCCAAGGGCGCCTCCGTCCTCAAGCAGCTCGTCGCCTACGCCGGGCGCGACGCCTTCCTGGAGGGCTCCCGCCGCTACTTCAAGCGCCACGCCTACGGCAACACGCGCCTGTCCGACCTGCTGTCCGTGCTGGAGGAGACCTCGGGCCGCGACATGTCCGCCTGGGCCCGCTCCTGGCTGCAGACCGCCGGCGTCAACTCCCTGACGCCGCAGCCGACCTACGACGCCAACGACCGCATCACGGAACTGGCGGTCCTCCAGGAGGCGCCCGCCGAGCACCCCGAGCTGCGCCCGCACCGGGTGGCCGTCGGCCTCTACCGGCGGCAGGGCACCGAGCTGGTGCGCTACGCGCGCGCCGAGGTGGACGTCGCCGGGCCGCGCACGGTGGTCGACGGACTGGCCGGTGCGGAGCGGCCCGAGCTGATCCTCGTCAACGACGACGACCTGACGTACTGCAAGATCCGGTTCGACGAGGGCTCGCTGGCCACCCTCCGCGCGCACCTCGGCGACCTGACGGACCCGCTCGCCCGCGCCCTGTGCTGGTCGGCCGTGTGGAACCTCACCCGCGACGGGCTGATGCCCGCCCGCGACTACCTGGACCTGGTCGAGCGCTTCGCCGGGGCCGAGAGCGACATCGGCGTCCTCCAGATGCTGCACACCTGCGCGCGGGGCGCCCTCGTCCACTACGCGACGCCGTCCTGGCGCGCGGAGGGCTCCGCGCGGCTCGCCCGCACGGCGCTCGCCGAGCTGCGGCTGGCCGAGCCGGGCAGCGGCCACCAGCTCGCATGGGCCCGCTTCCTGGCCCAAGTGGCCGTCACCGAGGCCGACTTCCAGCTGCTGCGCGGGCTGCTGGACGGCACCGCGCGGATCGACGGGCTGGAGGTCGACCAGGAGCTGCGCTGGGCGCTGCTCGCCGCCCTCGCGGCGGGCGGCGCGGCCGACGCGGCCCTCGTCGAGGCCGAACTGACCCGCGACGACACCGCGTCCGGCCGCCGCCACCAGGTCCGCTGCCTCGCCTCCCGCCCCGACCCCAAGGTCAAGGCCGAGGCCTGGGCGACGGTCGTCGACTCCGACGTACTGTCCAACGCCCTGACCGAGGCCACCGTCGCCGGCTTCGACCAGCCGGGGCAGCGGGAGCTCCTGGAGCCGTTCGTGGAGCCCTACTTCGCCTCCCTGGAGCGCGTCTGGAGCGAGCGGTCGATCGAGATCGCCATGGCCGTCGTGCGCGGGCTGTTCCCGATCCTCCAGGACGACCGGCGGACGCTGGACCTCACCGACGCCTGGCTCGCGGAGCACCCGGACGCGGCCCCGGCGCTGCGCCGCCTGGTGCGGGAGGCGCGCGACGACCTCGCGCGTGCCCTGCGCGCACAGGAGTGCGACGCGGCGGCCGCGTAACTCCCTTACAACCCCACGGGGTTGTCCGCACTCGACCACGGGTACGTAACAGCGGTTAAGGTGCGGGCGCGGGGTGGGAAGGCCCTGGTCATGAACCACGAGGCCCCCCTCTCCCCCCGCCCGCTCCACCACCTCTCCGACGTCCGCCACCGCGTCATGACCGCGCGCCGGCTGCGCGAGCACGGCGTCTCCGCCTCCGAGGCCGGCGAGCGCTGCCGGCCCGGCGGCCCCTGGCAGCAGCTCCTGCCCGGCGTCTACCTGCTCCACACCGGCCCCGCCACCAGCGAGGAGCGTCTGCACGCCGCCCTGATGTACACCCGGGCGCGCACCCAGGGCATCCCGGCCCAGGCGGCGCGCCGCGACGGGGCGCCCTACGGCGAGGCGATGATCACCGGCCTCGCGGCCCTGGCCCTGCACCGCTTCACCAGCGCTCCCCCGCTGCTGCGGCTGGAGCACATCGACGTCCTCGTCCCGCACACGCGCCGGCTGCGCGCGACGGGCTTCGTCCGCCCGGTCCGCGCCCACTCCGTCCCCCGGCCGCGGCTGCTGACCGGCGTCCCGGTCGCCCCCGTCCCCCGCGCCGTCGCCGACGCCGTCGCCGGGCTCACCGACCCGGACCGGATCCGCCGCCTGCTGACGGAGGCGGTCCGCTTCGGCCACTGCGAGGCGCCCCGCCTGCTCCGCGAACTCACCCGCGCCCGGCTGCTGGACCGCGGCCCCGTCGCCGCCGTGATGGACGTCCTCCTCGCCGAGGGCCGCGCCGCCGCCGAGGACCGCCTGTACGCCACGGTCTCCGAGGCCGCCCTGCCCTCCCCCCTCTGGAACGTCGAACTCCTCCTGCCCGGCGGCCCGTCGCTGGGCGCCGTCGACGCCTACTGGCCGGACCACGGCGTGGTCGTCGAGATCGACACCCGCGCCCGGACCCGCCGCGACGACCTCGTCCGCGACGAAGTCGCCCGCAAGCACGAGCACTTGGAGCAGCTCGGCCTGGCGGTGCTGGCCGTGACCCCGCGCCAGCTGCGGGAGTCGCCGGAGCGGCTGGCGGATGTCGTGCGCTCGGTACTGGCGGCGTCGGCGGAGCGGGCGCCGGGGGCTTATGTGGTGGTGCTGCCGCGGTGAGGGGCGCGCGAACCCTTCACAGACCCGGAAACGAAGCGGCACCGCGCCTCGGGCGGAGGCACGGTGCCGGGTTCCGGCCCGTCAAGGGCCTTGTGTCAGCGGGTCAGTCGAGCCATTCGATCTCCCATTGGGAGGACTCCACGAAGGATTCGAGCTCCGTCCGGTCCGCCATCCAGTAGTCGCCTCCGTCCGTCGGCTCGGACAGGTCGTCGACAAGGTAGACGTAGTACCCGCCCGTGACGTCGGAGTCGTCGTGGAGCTTCACGAAGTAACCCTCGTAGAAGCCCGACAGAATGCGCCCGTGCCGTTCCAGTTCGATGTCCATCATTTGCCGATCGGTGCGAGTGGTACGTGGTTGTTGGCCAAGGGCTTTCCGGCCGCGTCGAATATCTCGAAGTGCACGTGCGGTATGTCGGGCCAGTGGCCACCCACCAGGGAGGCGGGGTCGACGCGCATTCCTCGGCGGCCGTCGGCGCTACGGAAGACACCCCTTCCCTTGCTCACGTCACGCGCGCCCTCACCGAGGAACTCGCGGCCGGTCGCCATCGTGTCCTCCAGGTTGATCGTGAACTTGCTGACGAGACTCGACTTCCGCTTGTGGGCCACGATGTCGGCATTGGCCACGGCAGTGGCCTGCGTCTCGGCGATGATCTCCTTACGGACGGTGCCGTCGGCGCAGAAGGGCGGCAGGACCGGCGGAGTCGGCGACGCCGCCGCCATCGCATGGTACGCGGCATGTCGGAGCGTCTTCGGTGCCTTGGGCTTCGTCTTGTCCCGGCCGGACTTGTCGTCATCGCAGTCGGGAATCCATTCCCGGATCTTCTCCAGGGATTTCTCGACCTTTTTGAACTTCTTCCGTGCCGCGGCGGTCTTGTCGAGGAACTTGTTGATGCCCCAGACGACCTTCGCCATCTTCGGGAGCTTCCCGCCGATCTTGGCCAGCTTGAGCGGGCCGGCGTTCTGGACCACGGCCCAGATGCAGGTCGGGATATCTCCGGTGTCGATGCACTCCTTGATGTCCTCGGCGAAGAGCTCGATGAGGAGCTCGGCGCCGTTCTCCTTGAGGTAGTCGAAGAGGTCCTTCGTGGAGAGGCCCTTGATGTCCTCGTACTCCTCAGGAGTCAGCCCGTTCTCCTTGAGCGCCTGGTCCAGGTCCGTGCCCTTGTCGAACTCCTCCTGTTCCTCGGCCTTCTGGGCGGCCTCCGCGCGAGCATCGCTCTCCTGTTGGCGCTGGTACTCCTCCGCCTTCTTGGCCGCCTCGTCGGCCTCCTTCGCGTATTTGTCCGCGTTCTTGGACGCCTCCTCCGCCGACTTGGCGTGCTCCTCCGCCGAGTCCGCCAGCTTCTTCGCGTCCTCGGCGTCCTTCGCCGCCTGGGTCGCGGCGGCCTCGGCGGTGGCCGCCTCCTTCTCGGCCAGCGTGGCGGCGCTGCTGGCCGCGGCGGCCTGGTTCTCGGCCTCCGCGGCGGCGCCACGGGCCCGTTCCGCCTCGGCTTCGGCCTGCGTGGCCGCCGTACGGGCCGCCGAGGCGTCCGCGTAGGCGCGGTCGGCGGCCTCGCGGGCGTCCCGGGCGTCGGCCTGGGCCTGGGCGTCGGCGTCCTTGGCCCGGGCCGCGGCGGCCCGTGCCTTGGCGCCCTCCTCCGCCGCCTGCGCGGCGGACTTCATGGCCGCGGCCGAGGAACGGGCCGCGGCCGCGGACGAACGCGCCGCGTCGGCGGCCGCCTTGAACGCGGGGGCCACCTGGGCATTGGCCCGCTGCGCCGAAGCCTCCGCCGCCTCCGCGGCCCTGACCGCCTCGGCGGCCATCGCCTCGGCGGAGGCGACCTCCTTCTCCCCCATGTCCTGGGCAGCGCGCGCCACTTCGGCCGCGAAGTCGGCGTCGACGTCCTTGCCCGCGAAGGGTGCGGTCAACTCGATGGCCTCGTTGGCGGGATCGGCGATCCCGGCCGCGGTGGACCGTGCGGCGGCCGACGCCTGGACGGCGACGGTGGCCTGGATCTGCGCCATGGCCGCCTCGCGGGTCGCCCCGGCGGCCTCGTCCCTGGTGCGGTTCGCCGCCTGGAGGGCGCCGCTCGCCTCGGTCGCCGCCAGTCCGGCGAGGCGCGCCGCCTCGTGGGCGGCGAGGCCCGCGCGGGCCTCCTGGGCCGTGGCCTCGGCGGCCTTCGCGTCGGCCCGCTGCGCGGCCGCATGGGTGGCGGACGCCTCGGACCGGGCCTTGTTCGCCGCCGCGTTGGCGGCGGAAGCGGCTGCCTCCGCCTTGTTGGCCGCTTCGTCGGCCCGCGCGGCGTGTGCACCGGCCTCGGCCGCCGCGGCCCGGGAGCGGGCGGCGGCGCCCGCGGCCTCGATGGCCGCCGAGCGGGATCGTGTCGCGGCACCGCTCGCCTCGTCGGCGGCACCGCGCGCCCGCCCGGCCGCCTCGGCCGCCGCCTTGGCGTCGGCGCGGGCCGCGAGCGCGTAGGAACGGGTCAGGGCCGCGTCCTCGGTGCCCTGGGTCGCGGCCTCCATGGCCTCGGCCGCCTTGGCCCGGGCCTCCTCCGCACGGTGCTCGCGCTCGGCCTCGTACGCCTTGTCGCGGGCCTCGCGGGCCTTCGTCTCGTCGCCGCGCGCCCGTTCGTCCGCGGTCGCGGCCTTGCCTTCCATCTGCGCGGCCCAGGCGCGTTTCTCGGCCGCGTCGGCCGCGGCCGCCTGCGCCTCCGCGCGCTTCGCGGACGCGATCCGGGCCTCGGCCTCGGCGCGTGCCTTCGCCGCCGCCGCGTTGTCCCGTTCGCGCTCGGCCCGGGCCCGGGCCTCGGCGGCGAGGGCGCGCTCGTGCTCGGCGATCGCCCGCTGCTCGGCGGCGATCTTCGCCTGCCGCTGCGCCTCGGCCCGCGCCTCACGGGTCTTGCGGGCGTGGTCCCAGGCCGCGGCCTCCGCCTTCTCGGCGTCGACACGGGCCTGCTTGCCCCGGGCGGCCGCGTCGGCCGCCACCTTCGCCTGCCTGGCGGCGGCGTCGGCCAACCTGCCGGCTGCGCGGGCGTGTTCCTCGGCGTTGGCCCGCCACTGCTTGGCCTGTTCCTCGTGGAGCTCGGTCGCGTTCTTGGCGTTCAGCCCCGCCGCGTCGGCCGCCGTGGCGTCCACCGCGTGCTGCGCGGTCTCGCTCGCCTTGACGGCCGCGTCGGCCGCCGCCTTGATGCCCGCGGCGACCTCGGCCCACTGCACGCCGTGCGTCAGCCCCGTCTCGACGAGCACGTCGGCCTGCGCCTTGGCCTGCCGCGCGGCGACCTCGGCCGCCTTGGCCGCGTCGTTCGCGTTGCCGACCTGGCGGGCGACCTCGGCCTTGACCTGGTCGTAGTCGGACAGCCGCTTGCCGGCCCGGTCCGCGGCCAGCATCCGGTCCGCCCGCCGTGACGCCGCTGCGGCCGAACTCATCGCGTTGGACGCGTTCTTGAGCGCCTTGACGGCGTCGCCGTGGGCCGCGATCAGCTTGGTCCGGGCCTCGGCAGCGCGGGCGGACTTCTCCGCCAGTTCCTTGAGCTTCTCGGCGGCCTCCCGTGCCTCCTTCTCGGCTTTCTCATGGGCCTCGCGGGCCTCGGCGTCCTTCTTCGCGGCCTCCTGGTAGCCCTTCTCCAGGAACTCCGCGATCGCCTTGTCGTCGCCCGTGGCCAGCGCCGCCTGGGCGGCCTTCTTGACCTCCGGGCCGCCGGCGGCGACGAGCATCTCGACGCGTTTGCGGTTCTCCGCCGCCTGCTTCTTGTCGGTCTCGTCGGTCTTCTTGTCCCGCTGCCGGGCTATCTCCGCGCCGAACGCCAGGAAGTCGGCGCGGGTCGCGCGCCGAGCCCTTGAGGACCCGGTCCACTTCCTGCTCGAAGTACGGGCCGCCGGTCCCACGCATCGCCTCGATCTTGCGGCGGTTCCCGGCGTCGGCGGCGTCCTTCTTCTCCTGGGAGCGTTTGCGAGCCTCGGCCTCGCCGTGCTCCAGGAACTCCCGGACCGCGTTCGGGTCGCTGCTCTCCAGCGCCTTCTTCGCTGCGGCCTTGACCTCCTCGTCCTCGTCGAACTCGGCAATGACCTCGACAAGTTGCCGGTCGCTGTCATCGGCGCCGCGCTCGAACGCGGTCTGCGCACGAGGCGCCGGAGCGGCCGCGGGGACGACCGGGGCGAACCTGGAGAGACGCTCCGGCCTCTCCGGCGCACCGGCCGCTTGCCCTGTCAGTCCGCCCAGCAGCGCAACGGCGACGGCCGTGGACACCACCGTTCTCGCCACGCGGATCACATCACCGCGCGGCCTTCCGGCTCTCGGCCGGAATCCACCCATCACGGAAACCCTCCTGATGAAAGAGAAAGAAAAAGGCCCCTGCCCTTCGGCGCGGGCAGGGGTCGTGGAGTTGAAGCGAGGCAACGCGGGGCGAGGTCAGCCCTTCACGCGGTTCTCGCTGTCCTGAGCCCGGTCGAACATGTCCTTCCAGAAGCCCGGCCGTACCGGCCGCCTCCGTCTGTTCCCCGGCCCAGGAGTCCTGGTTGGCCGTGGCGGAGTCGCCGATGTTCTTCCAGAGCCGGTCGGCCGAGTCCTTGGACGCCTTGGCGATGTTCCGCCAGTTCTCCGCCTGCGCCATGGCCGTGTCCCGCTCGGCCAACCACGCCTTGCGCGCGGCGTCGGCGTGCTCGGCCACTTCCTCCCAGGCACGTTCGGCCTCGGTACGGGCCTTGGCCTTGTCGGCCGCCGTCCTGAGGGCCTCTTCGGCGGCGGCCGCCTTTTCGAGAAGGAGGGATAGGGCGTGATGCCGCGCCACTTCCGCCTCCGCGATGCGCATCCGGTAGCCCTCGAGGTCGAGCGTCGCGCCGGTCGCCCACCCATAGCCGAAGAACTCCGCCACGTCCGCGTCACCGGCTCCGGACCGCAGCGCCCACTGCGCGGCGACCCGCACCTGCTCACCCGGGTCGTGCTCCGCGACGGCGCGGACGAAGTCGCGGTCCTTCGCCGTCACTTCGGCCTTCCGCCTCTCGTCGGCCTCCCGGGCCGCCCGGTCGCGCTTCAGGGCCACGTCGTAGCCGGACCTGGCGAACGCGGCCTGGTCGACGGGCGTTCCCGCGACGGCGCGCTCGGCCGCGGCGTGCACCTCGGGGGAGAACGAGACGGAGTGGGTGCGCACCACCCGTTCGCAGAACGTCCGGTTCACGCTCTGGGTGGTACGCATCCGCTGCAGGGCCTTCTGGAATCCGCCGCCGGGCGCGAGCCATTCGGCGATCGCGGCGTCACCACGGCTGCTGCGCAGGGCGAGCCAGGCGGAGCTGCGGATCTCGTCCGGGAGGGACGACATGGCCATCTTGCGAACCCGGTTGCGGGCGTCCTCGGCCGCGGCGGCGGAGAGGAGAACCGACGCGGACCCGTCAGCGGTGACGACGGCCGAAACCGGGGGAACCGGCTCGGGCGGGGACCGCCCCGGCCGGCGCGCCACACGCCAGCAGGGCACCGGTCAGCGCGGGTACGACCCATTTCCGTCGGTTCACGACGCCGGCCGCTCGACCGGCCTGATCCTCCACAGCTGGGCGTTGGTCTGGTTGCAGGACCACGACTGCGCCCGCGCTCCGAGCTCCACGTTGCCGTTGACTATGTCCAGGCAGCGGCCTTCGGTATGGGTGGGACGCAACTGGTAGAGCTGCCGGGCGGGATCGACGAGGTCCATCTGCCAGCGCATCTGCTTGCCCCCGGTGCAGTCCCAGACCTGGACGGCGGCACCGGCCTGGGTGCCGCTGTTCTCCACCTCGAGGCACTTGTCGGTGGGCACCGCCCGGAACTCGAACGAGGAGTTGTCGACGGGAATCACCCGCCACAGCCCGGTGTCCCAGTCAGTGGTGCAGAAGTCCATCCCCGCTCGGGACCCGTTCTTCTTGCCGGCGGCCAAGCACCTATCGCTGTCCCCCGCTTCGAGCATCACCACTGTTTTCTCCCGCGGCGGCGACAGGGGCGGAGCCAACCCCTTGCGCCTGTACGGTGGTCAGGCTTCCGGCCAGTGCGACCAGACCGGCGCCGAGAGCCAGCGCGGCTCGGGTGATCCGTGCCATCGTGAAATCCGTTTCTACTCGACAGTGGGCTTCAGGACGCGGCCGGCTGCATGCGCCAGCGCTGGGAGGGTGCTCCGACGCACCTCAGGAGTGACGCCCTCACTCCGTCGTCGCGGCCGACACCGGGGATGGTCAGGCAGGAGTCCGAGAAGCTGCCCTCCCCCGCGGGGCGCAGTTCGTACAAGCCCTTGGCGACCTCGACGAGCATCACCCGCCAGCGCTGGCTGGAGTTGTCGGGGCACCACATCTGCTCGACATCCATGTTGGTGTTCGGCCCGGCACCGATACAGCGACCGCTGTGCTTGGCCCATACCGAGATCGTCCCCCCGCCGGCGGCCCGCAGCTCGAAGAGCTGGTTGTCCAGGTCGTCGGCACAGGTCTGCTGCACCGCGTACGCCCCATCACTGATGCGGGCGTTCTCGATGGTGAGGCATTTGTCGCTGTGCTCCGCCCGCAGGCGTACGAAGGAGGAGGTGTCGGCGGGGGCTGCGTACGCGGTGGTCGCGACGCCGGCCAGCGCGGTGACGCCGGCGACGCCGGCCAGCGCGGCTCGCATGATCCGGAACATGCTGGGATCCGTTCTTCTCTGAGGAGTGAACTCGGCGGACGGGAGCGTCACGGTGCGAGAGGGGGAGCGACCGTCCAGGTGGCCCGCCGGTCGAACTCGCCGCTCTGATCAGGGGGGTAAACTCACCCAGAGCTCGCCCCTGTTGTGTTCCAGCCAGGCCCAACCGCTCGCCGCCTCGAATGAGGTCCCGGTCCCGGCGCGGCCACTGCGGGGGCACCAGGTCGCGTCCTCCCGGAATTCCGCGGTGCCGTCGTCGGCGGATACCCGCACCCCTGCGCCGTTGTGCTCCTTCCTCAGGTAGTAACCCTGCTGACGCACCGACTCGAAGGAGAAGCAGCCGGGGCTGGCGAGCGCGGGCACGACGACCCAGGTGGCCTCCTCGCGCTCGGCCTGTTTGCGCTTGGCGTCCATGGGGGCCGATGTAGCCCAGGTCACCGTCCGCTGCGGATGCGCGGATGTACCAACCGGCCTGCTGGCCGACGCTCTGCCGGATCGACTGCCGCCGCGCCCGGTACAGACTGTCCTCCTTGAGGAACTGGGTGACGTCCTCGTCGCTGCCCGCCAGCGCCTTCTGCGCCGCCGCCACCAGGCCCGGGTTCATCCCGCCCTTCTCGGCCAGGGCCATGATCTTCCGGGCCTCACCGCGGTTCTTCTCCGCGAGCTTCTTGCGCCGCGCCTCGTCGTCGCGCTTGTACGCCTCCTCGGCGTCGGAGTGGATGAACTTCTTCCAGACCGCCGGGTCGGAGCTGAGCACCGCGCGCTGGGCGGCCGCGTAGAGCTCGCTGCCCCGCAGGTCTTCGGGGGCCGTACGCAGCAGCTCCCGGATGAAGTTGTCGTCGCCCAGGGCGAGCATCGCCTCGGTCGGCGTCATGCGGAAGAGCGCCGCGACGTTCGTCCGCGCGGCCAACTCCCGCGCCGCTCCGCCTCCTTGCGGTTCTTCTCCTCCAGCTCCTTGAGCTCGTTGTCCTTGTCGCGGCGCTGCGCCTCCCGGGCGCCGTTGACGATGAACTCCCGCCAGTCGGCCGCGTCCCCGGCGAGCGCCTTGGCACCCGCCTTCTGGACCTCCGGCCCCGCGGCCGCGTGCTTGATGACGGCGCGGATGAAATTGTCGTCGCTCAGCCCCAGGAGCTCCGGGGTGCTCGGAATGCCGACAGCCACCAGCACCTGGGACTTGGCGAGGCGCGCCGCGCGATCGGCTTCGGCCTTGTCGTCCTGCCGCTTCTTGTCGGCCTTTCCGGCCTCGGCGATGCCCGTGACGATGAACCGCACATGGTCCTCGGCGGAGGAACTGGCCATGGTCGCCTCCGCAGCCGTGCGCACCGCGGTCCACTTCTCGCCCGACTCCCCGGCCTTCTGCCACAGCAGGCGGATGTAGTCGTAGTCGCTGAGCTGCAGGTTCGCCGCGCTCGGGAAGAAGTCGATGATGGCGGCCGCCGCGATGCGCTGATCGCCGTCGGTGCCGATGCCGTCCGACTGGGCCACGGCCCCCGTCGGCGCGGCGACGGCGGCGTCCTGCGCGACGACGCCGGTCACGGCGGCGAGCGCGGTGGTGGTCACGAGACCGCGTGTGACGATCCTCCGGACGCGCGCGGAGGCGAGATGTCTCTTGTGCATGGTGGTTTCCGAAACCCCTCTGACGTCGCACCGGGCGACGTGATGTGTGCAGGCGGCGAACGCGCGCAGGGCCGTGAGGCATCACCACAGCGTGAATTACTGCGAGTTCGCACAGGGCAATGACATTCCGGGCGGCTTGACGGCCACGCCCGGTTATAAGCCGGAGCGCTTCCGCTCCGGGTGCCACGCCCCGCGAGCCGGCTCGGCGGCGCCGACTACGGATACTGTCGCATCCATGCGTGCAGCTGTGCGGTTCACCGCTTCCCCCCTTCAGCCCGCCGATGTGGCCGAAGCTGTTCCCCGGAGAACGTAACCGTCCCGCGGCCCACGGCCTGATCGTTCCCCACCACCGGAATGGGACGCTCCGAAACGCTCCGCAACCCCATTACCGGTAAACGGAGTTCACTATTCACGCATAAGTGGAATCACAGAATGATTCAAGTACCGGAAAAGCGAAGGCCGCCGTCGGGCAAAGCGGAGGGCGCAGAACGCCGTACGGCTGCGACCGGCCGAACGTCCGTCCCGCCGACCGGATCGCGCCTTCTCGCCGGCACCCGGAGGCGCGGGCCCGCACGAACTCCACGGGTGCCCGGCCCGACTGTGTCACCTTGCGGCCGGGGGCGTCCCCGCACGACAGGGCCGGCCTCCGGGTGCGGTACGCACGGAAGGCCGGCCCCCGGCCGCCGAGGAGTCACCGCTTCAGCAGCAACTCCGTGTTTCGGTCCTTCGCGTCCCCCACCAGCGACCCGTCCTTCCCCGGTGCGTTGAAGGCCAACTCCCGGTACAGCGAGGCCAGTCCGGTCTGCGATAGGTCGTGGTAGTCGGTGCGGTGCGGGGCCGCCGACTCGATCAGGGTCGTGTGGAGGGAGACCGTGCCGTCGCGGTTGTCGGTGATCTCGATGACGCGCGCCAGCTGCGGGTAGTCCACGTGGGAGGCCGTGGCGATCTCCCAGAACGTGCCGCGCGGGCGGATGCGGTTGCGGTGGCTGTGGCCGTTGATCCAGGCCAGGACGTTGGGGTGGCGCCTGAGCAGGGCGATGATCTCGTCGCCGCCGTGGCGCTTCTCGTCCGGCCGGTTCGGGTCGGGGGTGAAGTTGTCCATGCTCCAGCTCGGGTGGTGGCTGAAGACGAGGGCGTAGTCGTCCCGGTGGGCCGCGAGGGTGCGGTCGAGCCAGTCGAGCTGGGCGGTGCCGAGGGAGCCCTGGTAGTGGCCGCCGGGGTCGGTGGAGTCGAGGCTGATGCCGACGACGCGGTCCGAGACGCGGAAGCTGTAGTAGAGGCGGCCCGAGTCGAGATTGTCCTTGGTGTAGCCGTGGCCGACGGGGCCGCGCCCGGTGAACCTCCGGTCGAGGTGCATCGCCACGTACTGACGCTGCGTCAGCGGGGCGCGACGCGGGTCCGG
Organism: Streptomyces thioluteus; assembly: GCF_039535865.1. Lineage (NCBI taxonomy): Bacteria > Bacillati > Actinomycetota > Actinomycetes > Kitasatosporales > Streptomycetaceae > Streptomyces > Streptomyces thioluteus. The sequence goes on along the minus strand of NZ_BAAAXZ010000134.1, from coordinate 795 downwards.
AGTGACGCTGCGCAGCTCCTTCTTGTGCTTGCGGAGCAGCTCCTCTATGCGCTTGCCCTTGGGGTCGACGCCCGTGCGCCTCGCCGTCCATGAGCCACTTGGCCTCGTCGGCGGAGACGGTGTAGAGCTTCTTGCCGCCCACGGCGACGTCGTGGATGAAGGACCCGGCGGCGGGGTAGCAGCCGCCCGACAGCAGGTCGTGGTTGCCGAAGGTGGAGTACCAGGGGATGTTCAGGCCGGGGCTGTTGACGCGGCGCATGGCGGCGGCGAGGTAGCCGTCGATGCGCGGGTAGCCGAGGGCCTTGTCCTGGTCGCGCAGGGAGCTGTCGGGGTGCCAGTAGAGCTTCAGGCCGCTGTTCTGGACGCCCTCGTAGCGGCGCGGGTCACCGGTGTTGGGGTCCATGCGGCCGCCGCTGAGAGCGGTGAGGAACCACTCGGCCTCGATCTTCGCGTTCTCGTCGCCGTTGTCGCCGGTGGTGATGACGAACTTCAGCGGGCTGCCGGTGGCCGGGCCGCGGCGGAGCCTGTTGACGCGCTCGACGAGGGAGACGACGCCGGGCAGGGTCAGCGCCTCGTGCGGCCGCCAGGCCCCCTCGCCGCCGGCCCGGAAGAACTCGTAGCGCAGGGGGTGCTGGACGTCGGTCAGATGGAGGTCGGTGAACTGCACGAACGAGGCGATCGTGGTACGGCGGCGGTCGCGGCCGTCCCGGGCGTCGGCGAGGTCGGTCCGGACGACGCGGGGCCAGCCGGGGCCGTCGCCGAGCCGCCGGTAGCCGCCGCCGCTGCCGCGCGGGG
>NZ_BAAAXZ010000133.1:0-42810 GCF_039535865.1 Streptomyces thioluteus | reverse complement strand
CGATCACCGGCCGGTAGCCGCGCTCGGTCAGCGCCTGCCGGGTGGACGCGTCCGGCGCGGGCCAGACGAGGAGCCGGCGCGGGTTGTCCAACGGCTCGGGCGGCAGCTCGTCGTCCACCGGCGGCGGGACGGTCTCGCCCGTGCCGACGATCTCCACGGCCCCGTTCGGCCCGTCGAGCGGCTCCGGGCCCTCGGCCCCCTCGTCCGGTGCCCCTATGGCGAAGGCGCGCCCCTGGGGCGCGGCGGCCGGCGGACGCGGGCCGACCGGTCCGGGCCGCGGCGCCGCGGCGGCCGCCTGGGCCTGCGCCTCGCGCTCGCCCTCGGTGGGATTGCCCAGCTTGCGCCGCCGGCCGGAACCGACGCCCGTGCCGCCGGGCTGCGCCTCGCCGTCGGCACCGCCGCCGTGGGCGAAGGGCGCGCCCTGCCCCAACGTCCGCACGCTGATGGGTTGTGCCGTGCCGTCGGCTCCGCCGCCGCCCTGCTGCGCCGCGGCGCCCGGCTCCTCGGCGAGCGCGCGCCGAGCGCGGCGACGGCCGGTCGGCGCGGTGGGGCCTGCGGGACCGGCGTGGTCGGAGGGACCCCCGGGGTGTTGTGGTGCGGCGGCGCCGGAGTCCTCGTGGCCGGCCGGGCCGGTGGGCCCGGAGTGGCCGGACGCACCGGCGGGGGCGGCCGGACCCACGGGACCGACCGGCCCGCCGGGACCCCAGCCGCCCGGCGTCGGCTCGTCCGGAGCGGTGTGCCCGCCGGGAGCGCCGGACGCGTCCGCGACGGGCTCAACCGGGCTTCCGTGCACGGTCGTTGCGGTGGTGGGGCCCGAAGGCCCGGTGCTCGGGCCCGTGGCCGGCGGCTCGACGGACCTGCCGCGCCGGGAGTTCGCCCCCGGAACAGGAGCCCCCGCGGGACCGTCCTCGGTGCTGCCGTCCTCAACCGGCCCGCGTTGCGCCGCGGTTCCGGTCAGCCCGGCCATGTCCAGGGGGCCGTTCCCGGCCGCTCCCGGCGCCGCGGGGCCCGTGGCGCGGCTCGGCGGTGCGCCGGGCGGCACAGCACTTCCCGGCCCGTTCCCGCCGGTGCCGGCAGCCCCAACGGGCGTGCGCCGCCCGGTGATTCCGAGCAGTCCGGCCACGTCCAGCGGCGCGTTCCCGGCCGCGCCGGCCTCCTCCCGCGCGCCCGGGGCGGCCGCGTCCCACCGGCCCGCCCTGGGCCGGGACCGGACGGGCACCGGGGGCGTCCCCGGCCGGAGCCTCCGGCTTGCGGTCCGCGTCCGCCGGGGGCAGCGCGAACGCCGTACGGGGAACGTCGGCCCCGGATCCCTCCGGAGCCGGGTGCTCGGGTGCCTCGGGCAGGGCGCGGGCGGGCCCGCCGTCCGGTGGGGACGGCGGCCTCGGCGGCGGCGCCGGACGGGCGGTCGGCCTCGGCCGGGGGCAGCGCGAACGCCGTGCGCGGGACGTCCGGTTCGGGCGCGGCGGCCGTCGTCGCGTCGCGCCGGGCGCGCCGTCCGGTCGGCGCGGGCACCGGGGCCGGGTCGTCGTTCCGGCCGTGCCGGTTGGCCCGGGAGGCCGGCGAGCCGTCGTGGGCCCCCTCCTCGTCCGCCCGGGCGGGGCCGCGCCGGCGGCCCGTCGGCTGGGTGGGGACGGACGCCCCGGGCGCCGCCGGACCCTCGCCGCCGGAACCGGTGCCCGCGGCGGGCGCGGACGCCGTCCGCTGCCCCGGCATCGGCATGATCGTCGTCCCGCTGCCGATGCTCGGCGGCGAGTCCGGCCGGTCGGCGGGCGTCACCGGCCCGGCCTCCGCGGAGACCGGGACCTCCAGGACGTACGCCTTGCCGCCCGCCGCGCCGGGCACGTCGTGGGTCTGCAGCACGCCGCCGTGCCGCTGGACGATGCCCCGCACGACCGGCCCGTGGACCGGGTCGCCGCCCGGGCGGGGGCCGCGCACCTCGATGCGGACGGCCGTGTCGCGCTTCGCCGCCGCGACGACGATCGTGGAGTCGCCGGAGGGTGTGCCCCCGGCGGGCGCGTCACCGGTGGAGTCCACGCCCGCGACGTCGGCGATCAGATGCGCCAGCGCACGGGCGAACCACTCCGCGTCGACCTCGGCCTCTATGGCGGGGGCGTGCACGGCGAACTGTGCGCGCCCCGGGCCGATCAGCTCGACGGCCCCCTCGACCCCGGCCGCGACGACCTCGTCCAGCTTCGCCTTCGCGCGAACGATCTTGCTTTCGCCGGCCTCCAGCCGCTGGTACTCCAGCACGTTGTCGACGAGGCGCGCCATCCGCCCGTAGCCGGCGGCGAGATGGTGCAGGATCTGGTTCGCCTCCGGCCACAACTGCCCGGCGGGGTCGGCGGCCAGGGTGCCCAGCTCGCCGCGGAGGCGGTCCAGCGGGCCGCGCAGCGAACTGTCGAGCACCGCCACCAACTGGGCGTGGCGCGCGGCGAGCGCGTCGTACGGGCGGCGGTCGGTGAAGGTCATCACCGCGCCGACGAGCTGGTCGCCGTCGCGCACCGGGGCGGTGGTCAGATCGACCGGCACCGCGCGGCCGTCCTTGGCCCACAGCACCTGGCTCCGCACCCGGTGTTTGCGCCCGGAGCGCAGGGTGTCGGCGATCGGCGAGTCCTCGTACGGGAACGGGGAACCGTCCGCCCGCGAGTGATGGATCAGCGGGTGCAGCTCCCGCCCGCCCAGGTCGCTGGCGCGGTAGCCGAGGATCTGCGCGGCCGAGGGGTTGACGAGGACGACCTTGCCCGCGATGTCGACGCCGACCACGCCCTCGGCCGCCGCGCGCAGGATCATCTCCGTCTGGCGCTGCTGGCGGGCGAGTTCGGCCTCGGTGTCGAGCGTGCCGCTCAGGTCGCGGACGACGAGCATCAGCAGCTCGTCGCCGGTGTAGGAGCCCTGGTCCGCGTACGGGGTGCGGCCGTCCGTGAGGTTGGCGCTGCTGACCTCGACGGGGAACTGGGTGCCGTCCGTGCGCCGGGCGATCATGCGGGTGGGCTTGGTGCGCCCGCCGTTCGCGTCGTGGTCGGGCAGCCGCATCGAGCCGGGGATGCGGCGCGAGTCGAACGCGGGCAGCAGGTCGAGGAGTCCGCGCCCGACGAGCCCGGTGCCCGGGACCTCGAACGTCTCCAGCGCGATGTGGTTGGCGTTGACGACCGTACCGTTGCAGTTGACGAGCAACAGCGCGTCGGGAAGGGCGTCGAGTATGGCTGCGAGGCGAGCAGCGCCTCGGGATGGCCTGCTGCTCACTGCGACGCTTCCTCCCTGGTTACCGCACCGTGCGAGCCGCAGGACCGGGGGCACCCCCGGCACGGCGGCCGGTGGACTACCGCCGCCCCTGCGGCGTGTTGCTGGGGGGAAGTCTACGGGCTGCGGAGTCCGGCGCGACGGCGGATGAGGGGTGCGCCGCAGCCTGTCGCGCGGCATTCGGGGGGCATCGGGGGCGCGGGGAAGATCACTTGCCGGACGGGCGCGGCGGATCCCCCAGCAGCCGGGAGAACTTGTTCCAGCGGGCGATCTCGCAGCCGTTCGTCCGGCTGAAGCCGGTGTCGACCGGCCGGCCGGCCCAGGTGCCGGACACGTGTGCGTGGTCGGGACCGCCATAGATCATCGTGCAGTTGGCGCCCGGCGGGACGGGGGCGAACGGATCCTTGCCCCAGCGTGTCTGCTCGTCGAGCTGGGCGCAGGCGCCCTTCGGGTCCCGGACGGTGCCGTGGGCCGGGTGGCAGTACAGCTCGTACCGGCCGTCCTGCCGGCCGCTGTCGGTGACCGTGACCGTGAGGTGGTCGCCGGCCCCCGGTCCGGGGGGCAGGGGGAGCGGTGCGGCGGCCGCCGCGGGCGCGGCGAGCAGCAGGACCGGCGCGGCGGCGAGGGCGAGACGGCGGAGCGGCATGCGGGGACTCCAGGGGGTGCGAGTGGTGCGGGGCGGGTGGCATGGCCGGAGCCCCACTCCTCTAACGCGCGGGTGCGCCGGGCGTTGCGCGCCCGGAACTGCTTTGCCCGCGGGGCGCGGAGACCGGTACCGTTGGAGTGCGGTTGGTGGCGAGGCCCTGTGCTGTGTCATCATCTGCATGCAGCATTCGCCCACGCGCGGGTGCGGCTGGAGGCGTCGCCTAGTCCGGTCTATGGCGCCGCACTGCTAATGCGGTTTGGGTCTTAAAGCCCATCGAGGGTTCAAATCCCTCCGCCTCCGCAGCCGGGAGCCCCGGTCGTCGTCATGACGACCGGGGCTCCTCTGTATTCCCGGCCAGGTTCCCGGCCAGGTTCCCGACCGGGTTTCCCACCAGGGCTCCCGGTCACGTTCGCCGGCCGTGCTGCCCGGACGACCCGCTTCCGGTGATCTCCGCGCCGCCCCCGCTGCGGGGTGCTACGAGACGTTTCCCCAGGTCAGAGTGGGTGACGGCAAAGGATTTCGCCTCTCGGCGCAGTTCATGTAATGTTGTTCCCGCAACGCCGACCGGCAAGAAAAACCGCCGGGAAGCCGAGCGCTCGTAGCTTAACGGATAGAGCACTTGACTACGGATCAAGAGGTTGCAGGTTCGAATCCTGCCGAGCGCACAGCCGAGGGGTCGGTGCCAAGCAATTGGCTCCGGTCACTCGACCGTCGCGGGGTGGAGCAGCTCGGTAGCTCGCTGGGCTCATAACCCAGAGGTCGCAGGTTCAAATCCTGTCCCCGCTACTTCGATCGCAGGCCCGGTACTCATGTACCGGGCCTGCGGCGTTTCCCGGGAGGGGCGACGGTGCGCGACGAGGAGATATCCGGTTTCCGGCGGAGCCTGGGGCTGTCGGGCCTGATCGACGTCCATACGCATTTCATGCCCGAGCGGGTCCTGACGAAGGTCTGGGCCCATTTCGACGCGGCGGGTCCGCTGACCGGCAGGCCCTGGCCGATCACCTACCGGCGGACCGAGGACGAGCGGCTGGCCGTGCTGCGGGGCTTCGGGGTCCGCGCCTTCACCTCGATGATCTATCCGCACAAGCCGGACATGGCGCGGTGGCTCAACGCCTGGGCGGCGGACTTCGCGGCCCGGACGCCCGACTGCCTGCACACCGCCACCTTCTTCCCCGAGCCGGACGCCGTCCACTACGTCCGGGAGGCGCTCGGCGCGGGGGCGCGGATCTTCAAGTCGCACCTCCAGGTGGGCGGGCTACGACCCGCGCGACCCGCTGCTGGACGGTGTGTGGGGGCTGCTGGCCGAGGCGGGGACGCCGGTGGTGGTGCACTGCGGCTCGGGGCCGGTGCCGGGGGCGTTCACCGGGCCGGGGCCGGTGGGCGAGGTGCTGGCCCGGCATCCGTCCCTGCGGCTGGTCGTCGCGCACATGGGGGTGCCCGAGTACGGCGCCTTCCTCGGCCTGGCCGAGCGGTACCCGGGCGTCCACCTGGACACGACCATGGCCTTCACCGACTTCATCGAGGCCGTGGCGCCGTTCCCGGCCGCCGAGCGGCCCCGCCTGGCGGAGCTCGGCGGGAGGATCCTCTTCGGCAGCGACTTCCCCAACATCCCCTACGGATACGGGCATGCGCTGGCGGCCCTGACCCGCCTCGGCCAGGACGACGCCTGGCTGCGCGGGGTCTGCCACGACAACGCCGCCCGGCTGTTCGGGCTGCCGGGGGATTCTCAGACGATTCCCAGGTGAGGGCAAGGCGGTTCTCACGGGCCGTACCGAGCATCACCGTCATGACCACCGCATCCTCCGAAGCACGCACCCGTCCCGTACCGGGCGTCCCAAGTGCCGTGCGCCCGCTGGCCGTAGGGGACCTGGTCCTCGACGTGGCGGACCGTGTGGCGTACCGCGACGGCGCGGAGATCCGGCTGACCGCCACCGAATGCGCGCTCCTGCGCCAGCTGATGAGCAATCCGGGCCGGGTGCTCAGCAAGTCGCTGCTGCTGGACCGGGTCTGGGCCCACGCCTTCGGGCCGGGCGACCGCGGCAATCTCGTCGAGCTCTACATCTCGTACCTGCGCAAGAAGATCGACGCCGGCCGCCCTCCGATGATCCACACGCGGCGCGGCATGGGGTACGTGCTGAAGCCCGCCCCGTAGCGGCGCGCGGACTGCCGCGAAAAAAAGAATGTACGGCGTATAAGAGTTCCCTGTACGGTGTAGATCGATCTCGTCGGTCCCTCTGCGTCACCCGTGCAAGGAGCACCCATGTCGGCGCCCGTCACCGATTCCCAGGCCCCCTCCGCGTCCGCCGGTCCGTCCCGGCTGCCCACGCGGTGGCTGATCCTGGGCGTCATATGCCTCGCGCAGCTCACCGTGCTGCTCGACAACACCGTTCTCAACGTGGCCATCCCGTCCCTCACCGAGGAGATGGGCGCCGCGACCTCGGACATCCAGTGGATGATCAGCGCGTACTCCCTGGTGCAGTCCGGGCTGCTGCTGACGGCCGGCAACGTCGCCGACCGCTACGGACGCAAGAAGATGCTGGCCACCGGTCTCGCCCTGTTCGGCATCGGTTCGCTCGCCGCCGGACTGTCGCAGTCCACCGGGCAGCTCATCGCCGCCCGCGCCGGCATGGGCATCGGCGGCGCGCTGCTGATGACCACCACGCTCGCGGTCGTCGTCCAGACCTTCGACGCCGAGGAGCGCACCAAGGCCATCGGCCTGTGGGGCGCGGTGAGTTCACTGGGATTCGCCAGCGGACCGCTCATCGGCGGCGTGCTGCTGGACCACTTCTGGTGGGGATCGATCTTCCTGATCAACGTTCCGGTCGCCGCGCTGGCCCTGTTCGCCGTCCTCAAGCTGGTGCCGGAGTCGAAGAACCCGGCCGGTGAGCGGCCCGACCCGCTCGGCGCGGTGCTCTCCACCATCGGCATGACCGGCGCCGTCTTCGCGATCATCTCCGGCCCGGAGCACGGCTGGACCTCGGCACGGGTGATGGTCTCCGGCGCGGTGGGGATCGTGGTCCTCGCGCTCTTCGTCCTGTGGGAGCTGCGCATCCCGTACCCCATGCTCGACATGCACTTCTTCCGCCACAAGCGGTTCGTGGCCGCGGTGATGGGCGGCATCCTCGTGGCCTTCGGCATGGGCGGCTCGCTGTTCCTGCTCACCGAGCACCTGCAACTGGTGCTGCACTACGGGCCGCTGGAGACCGGCCTGCGGATGACGCCGCTGGCGCTGATGATCGTCGTCCTCAACCTCGCCGGCGTCGGCGCCCGGCTGATGGCGAAGATCGGTGGGCCGCTCGCCATCGCCGGCGGCATGACGCTGCTGGCCGTCGGGCTGGCCGTGATCGCGCTCCTCGGCTCGCACGGCTACGGCGGGATGTTCGCCGGCCTGGTGCTGATGGGCGGCGGCATCGCGCTGGCGGCACCCGCGATGGCGAACGCGGTCATGTCCGCGATCCCGCCGGAGAAGGCCGGCGTCGGCGCCGGGGGTCAACGGCACCCTCCAGGAGTTCGGCAACGGCCTCGGCGTCGCCGTGCTCGGCGCCGTCCTCAACTCCCGCTTCGCCGCGCTGCTCCCGGCGGTCGCGGCCGGGGCGGGCTCGCTGCCCGTGGCGCTGGCCAAGTCCCGTACCGACGTGGATCGTTCGGCGGTCGAGGACGCCTTCGCCTCCGGTGTGCAGGCGGGCCAGCTGGTCGGCGCGGCCGCGGTGCTGGCGGGCGGCGTGGTGGCCGCGGTGCTGCTCCGCCGGGCGGAACGGCCCGCAGGCGCGGAGGAATCCGCGCAGGCCAGGGCCTAGCATCGGAAGCAGACCACCGGCAGGGCGGAGAGACCGACATGGCGAGCAGCAGCGGCGCGAGAGATCCCAGGATCAGTGTCTGGCTGACCGGGGAGAAGCCCTCACCACGCCGCCGGGCGGACGCGGAGCGTGCCCGCGAACAGGCGGGCGGGCTCGACCGGGAGAAGATCGTCGCCACCACGGTGCGGCTGCTGGACGCCGAGGGGCTGACCAAGTTCTCGATGCGCCGCCTCGCCGCCGAGCTCGGGGTGACCGCGATGTCGGTCTACTGGTACGTCGACAACAAGGACGACCTCCTGGAACTGGCCCTGGACGAGGTCGCCGGGGAGATGTCGCTCCCCGACCCCGACGACGAGGGCGAGTCCTGGCAGGACCAGCTGCGCCGGCTGGCCGTCGGCTACCACGGACTGCTCGTGACCCACGAGTGGGTGGCGAGCCTGGTGGGCCGGTACCTGAACGTCGGCCCGCACTCGCTGCGCTTCTCCGACACGACGCTGCGGGTGATGCGGCGCAGCGGGGTCGAACCGAGCCGCGCCACCGGGGCGATCGGGGCGGTGTTCCAGTTCGTCTACGGCTTCGCCACCGTGGAGGCGCTGTACCGGGAACGGTGCCGCGCCGCGGGCATGACGCGGGACGCGTATCTGAAGCAGGTCATGGAGGCCGTCGTCGGGAACAAGGCGTTCCTGTCCTCGTACGGCGAGACGGCCGAGTTCACGCAGGCGCGCGCCGAAGAGGGCGTCGAGCAGATGTGGGAACGCGACTTCGAGGTCGGGCTGGACACGGTGATCGCGGGCATCGAGGCGATGCGGGACCGGTTGCGGGACGCGTGACGGGAGATGCAGCGGCCCCGGGCGGTGCGCGCCGGCCGTCCCCTGCCGTAGTCGCGCGCACCGTCACCGGGGCCGTTCGCCCGGGACCGGCCGTGCCGTCCCCGGGTCGCCGGCCGGTGCCTCCCCGCTCGTGGAGGCACCGGCCGGGGCTTGTCAGCCGGCCTTGGCCGGCGTGGCCTCCGCCGCCTGGTCCGCCGGGGCGTTCGCGTCCGCCGGGGCACCGGGGCGGCCCTTGAGGGCCACTTCCTTGATGAAGAGGGTCAGCAGGAAGGCGATCAGCGCGGTCGGCGCCGCGTAGGCGAAGACGTCGCCGACGCCGTGCCCGTAGGAGTCCTCCATGATCGAACGGAGCGGCTCGGGCAGCTTCTTGACCTCGGGGATGCTGCCGCCGCCACCGCCCTGCTGCGCGAGCGCGGCGCCCTTGGGGCCGAGCGCGGTCAGGCCGTCCACGACGTAGTCCTTGACCCGGGTGGCCATCACGGCGCCCAGCGCCGAGACGCCGACCGCACCGCCCAGGGAGCGGAAGAAGGTCACGACCGAGCTGGCGGCGCCGAGGTCCCGGGGGGCCACCTGGTTCTGCGCGGCGAGCACCAGGTTCTGCATCATCATGCCGAGGCCGAGGCCCATGAGCGCCATGTAGCAGGCGAGCTGCCCGTACGGGGTGTCGTGGCGGATGCTGCCCAGCAGGCCTATGCCCGCGGTGAGCAGGACGCCGCCGGCGAGCAGCCACGCCTTCCAACGGCCGTTCCTGGTGATGATGTTGCCGGAGACCGTCGAGGAGATGAACAGGCCGGCGATCAGCGGGATGGTCATGACGCCCGACATGGTCGGCGTCTCGCCCCGCGAGAGCTGGAAGTACTGCGAGAGGAAGACGGTGCTGGCGAACATCGCCACACCGACGAACAGGCTCGCGGCGGAGGTCAGGGCGATCGTCTTGTTGCGGAACAGCCGCAGCGGGATGATCGGTTCGGCGCCTTGGACTCGACAGAACACGAAGATCGCGCCGAGCGCCACGGAGCCGGCCACCATCACGGCGGTCTGCCAGGACAGCCAGTCGTAGTTCTTGCCGGCCGAGGGTCACCGCACACCAGCAGCAGCGTGGTCGCGGCGGAGATGAAGAAGGCGCCGAGCCAGTCCACCTTCACACTGGCGCTGACCACGGGGGAGGTGGAGGGTGCGCTGGAGCACGATCAGCGCGATCACGGCAAAGGGCACGCCGACGTAGAAGCACCAGCGCCAGCCCAGCCAGCTGGTGTCGGTGATGACGCCGCGCCAGAGCAGCGGGCCGCCGACGGGTGGCGGACGGCGAAGTCGCGCAGACGGTAGCCGCTGTAACGGCCGCGCTCGCGCGGGGAGATCATCGCGGCCATGACGATCTGCGCCAGGGCCGAGAGGGCCCGGCGACGCCGATGCCCTGGACGACGCGAGCAGGTGATCAGCATGCTGGTGCTCTGCGAGAGACCGGCCAGCGCGGAGCCGGCCACGTAGACCACGAGGGCCACCTGGACCAGCAGCTTCTTGCTGAAGAGGTCGGAGAGCTTGCCCCACAGCGGGGGTGCGTGGCGGTCATGGCCAGCAGGGAGGCCGTCACGGTCCAGGTGTAGGCGGACTGGCTGGCCGTGCAGATCGTGCATGATCTTCGGCAGGGCGTTGGAGACGAATCGTCGAGGAGAGGATCGCCACGAACATCCCGAGCAGCAGCCCGGACAGCGCCCGCATGATCTGGCCGTGCGTCATGGCGCCGGCGGCCTCGGGCCGTGAGGTTCGGTGTGCTCCATCCCGCACACCTGACGGTGTGGGTCTTGGCCATGGACTTCCTTTCATCATGCTTCGTACGGTCATGTGGCGGTGCGGGGCGCGAGTTCCGGGGCGGGAGGTGCGGACGGCACTCGCCGAAGCTCTCGCGGGGAGCGCGGGCGAGCAGCCCGATGGCGTGGGCGACGTCGCGTCGCTCGCAGTCGCTCAGGGCAGTGCGCCAGTCGACCTCGGTGTAGCGGTGCCACCTCGTCGAGCAGTGCCGCTCCGCCGGGCGTGAGGCTCAGCAGGCGGGAGCGCTTGTCCAGGTGGTCCGGCCGGCGCTACGAGCCAGCCGCGTTCGGCGGCGTACGCGACGTGCCGGCTGGTCACGCGATATGTCGACGACCAGCAGCTCCGCGAGCTTTGCTCATTGCGCATCTCGCCGTACCGACCTGAGCAGTTCGAGCACGATGACCGAGGTGGGGCGGACAGTCGGGGGGGGAGGGACCCGGGGCGAGGCGCGCTTGAGTGACGCCGATGGCGCCGAGCTGCTGGGCGAGCTCGTGGTACTGCTCGTGCGCGGCCAAATCCGGACCCTCCCGCTTAGGTTGCTTAGGGCACATAAGGAAGTTTGGTTGCCGAAGGCAAACGAAAAGGGGTAAAAGGGCGGTCAAAGTTCAACGATCAAGGAGTGGGCGGCGTTCGGCACGAGGAGCGGGCGATGACCGATCAAGGAATGTGGGGCAGTGAAGGGCGGTACGGACGGCCGGAATTCCCGGCCCCCTGCGCGCGGTCCGGGACCGTCTTCGCTAGGGTCCTGAGCCATGGCAACCCCATCAGTACCAGCCCGAGGGCAACCAGGACCGGCGTGGCAGCACCACCCAGATGTTCCGCGCCTTCGTCGACGAGGGCACGGGCGGCCGGCAGGCACCGCTCCGTCCTCCGGGGCCGTCGGGCGGCCTCCTCCGGTCCGCGCGTGGGCCTGATCGTCGCGTGATCGTCGCGATCGTGGTCGTGGCGACGGTGGCCTGGGTGGCGCTCGCCTGACGCGGCGCCCCGAGGGCGCTGCGGATCCCCGGCGCACGGCCGCTTCGGCGGCGGTGCGCCGCTGTGGCCTGCCCGCGACGGGCGGCGCGTTCACGACGGGCGCCTTCTGCGCAGACGGGGGTGTCTGTCGGCGGTGAGGCGCGGGCTGCGGCCGTCCCGGGGTGTGGGGCGGTCGGCCGGTGGTGCGGTGGACGTCGGTCCGGCCGGACGGCCCGCGGCCCCCGCGCGCGATGTGGTGGCCGCGCCGCCGCTGCATGTCCGGAGGACGGTGGTCGGTGGTACGGTTGACGGAGTGATGAAGGGTCAGGGCGCCCGTGCAGCGCCCGTCAGTCGGCGATCAGGGCCCTCGCGCAGCTGGGGAGAGCGTCCGCGGTCAGCAGCCGTGAGACGTGCATCTGGGAGATGCCGACCTCCTCGCCGATCTGGGACTGCGTGCATGTTCGCGAAGCACACCGGAGCATGATGATCTGGCGCGTCCGCGGCGGCAGTTTGGCCAGCAGCGGCTTTGGAGCGACTCCGCGGTACTCCACGCCCTCCCAGCCGCCGTGTATCATCGTAGCCCAGCCGGTCGGCCAGCGAGCCCTCGCCGCCGTCGTCCTCGGCGAGGGGGAGTCCAGCGAGCTGGCCGTGTAGGCGTTGCGACCGCGAGGCACCGTCGACCACGCGTCCTCCTCGGAGACGGCCCAGGCACAGGGCGAGCTCGGGCACCGTCGGCGGAGCGGGTCCAGCTTCTGCGCGAGCTCGTCGCTGGCCTTCGTCAGGGCGAGCCGGAGCTCCTGGTAGCCTGGCGCGGCACCCGGACCGACCAGCTGGTGTCCCGCGAAGAAGCGTTTGATCTCACCGACCACGGTGGGCATCGCGAACGTCGGGAATCCACGCCCCGCTTCGACCAGTCGAAGCGGTCGATGGCCTTGATCAGCCCGATGGTGCCGACCTGGACGATGTCCTCCATCGGCTCGTTGCGGCTCACGGAAGCGCGCGGCCGCGTACCGCACGAGGGGGAGGTTGAGTCTCGATGAGGGGTGTCACGGACGTACGTACGCTCGCGGCGCTGTCCCGGTCCAGGGCCGCCAGCCGCAGGAAACAGGGGAGCGGAGGAGAGGGTGCGGGTGTAGATGAGTTCGCAGTCGGTACGGCACGCGCGTGCGGTGCGTCGTCAGTGGCGAGCACCTGTCGCGCCTGCTCCCAGGTCTACGGACATGCCACCCCCTTGAGGTCGCGGACGGATCACAGCAACCCACCATCATCACGCGAGGGGTTCAGCCTCCACCTGAATACCGGAGGCTGCGCTGTGGCAAAACGCAAGTTCCAGCAGAATGTCACATGTCGGCAAACACGCTGTAGCGTCAAGTCGACATATCTGCCGCATGACCTCACGGGGCATCAGGGAGGTCAAGGGGCGTATCCCCCAACACGGGTTACGCATCGATTCGATTTGCGGAGCGCAGCCGGGCGAAGCTCCGGGAGAGCAGCCGCGACACGTGCATCTGGGACACCCCCAGCTCCGCCACTGATCTGCGACTGGGTCAGATTGCTGTAGTAGCGCAGCAGCAGGATGCGCTGCTCGCGCTCCCGGCAACTGGACGAGCAGGTGGCGCACGAGGTCGCGGTGCTCCACGCCGGCGAGCGCCGGGTCCTCGTAGCCGATGCGGTCCAGCAGGCCGGGCAGTCCGTCGCCCTCCTGGGCGGCCTCCAGCGAGGTCGCGTGGTACGAGCGTCCCGCCTCGATGCAGGCGAGCACTTCGTCCTCGCCGATCTTCAGCCGCTCGGCGATCTCGGCGGTGGTCGGCGACCGCCCGTGCAGCACCGTGAGGTCCTCGGTGGCGCCGTTGACCTGCACCCACAGCTCGTGCAGCCGGCGCGGGACGTGCACCGTGCGCACGTTGTCGCGGAAGTAACGCTTGATCTCACCGACGACGGTGGGCATGGCGAAGGTGGGGAACTGGACGCCCCGGTCGGGGTCGAACCGGTCGATCGCGTTGATGAGTCCGATGGTGCCGACCTGGATCACGTCCTCCATCGGCTCGTTGCGGCTGCGAAAACGCGCCGCCGCGTAGCGCACGAGCGGGAGGTTGGCCTCGATCAGGGCGGCGCGCACGCGGGCGTGCTCGGGGGTGCCCGGCTCCAGTCGGGAGAACTCCTTGAAGAGCACCTGGGTCAGCGCCCTGGCGTCCGCGCCCCGGCTCTCCCGGGTCGGCGTCTCCGGGGCCTGCGGGGGGTTCTCTTCCGACGCCGTCTCCTCTGACGCTGTTGGGGCCGGCACGATCACACCACCCTTCGCGATCAGGCTCCAGGGCAACTCATCCGTCAAAAGCGGTCATAGCATCACAAGACATGTCCACTGTGTGCAAGCACCGCATTACTCCGTGTTGACCGTGGGGGTGGGCTGTGGACGGCATGCGAAACGGCCCCCTGCCGTGGGGCGGGGGGCCGTTGAGGGGTGCGGGGGCGGATCCGCGGTTCAGAACGGGTAGTCGGCGATCACCCACGTGGCGAACTCCCGCCACAGGCCGGCGGCCCGCCCGGTGCGCCGGGTGGTCCAGGTAGCGCTGGAGGGCCTCGGCGTCCTCGACGGCGGAGTTGACGGCGAAGTCGTAGGCGATCGGCCGGTCCGAGATGTTCCAGGCGCACTCCCAGAAGCGGAGTTCGGGGACGGTGCCGTCCAGCCGCTCGAACGCCTCCACGCCGGCGAGCACCCGGGGGTCGTCGCGCTCGACGCCCTCGTTGAGCTTGAACAGGACGAGGTGACGGATCACGGTCATGCCGCCTTCCGGGCCGCGGGACTCAATTGATGAGCTGGGTCATGAACTCGCCGATGCTCTTGGCGGCGTCCGAGATCCCCTCGAAGCCTATCTGCACGAGTTCGGCCGCCCGGGCGGGGGAGTGGATGATCGTGTACCCCACGAATACGGCGAGGACCCAGAATGTGACCTTCTTGGCTTGCGCCATGACGTATCCGCCTCCCCGTTCCGTCGTCCGTCCCCCGGAGCGCTCGCGAGAGTCTAACCGCACACACGGACGAGCGATCAGGCCCGAACGCGGGTCGTGCGCAGGTCGGGCCCGGTCCGTACTCACGCCGTCTTTAAGGACTTAAGGCCCTGCAATGCGGGCCCTTCGCCCACCGGTCCACGGTATTCGGGGGCGGAGGATGGAGGAACGCCCGTTCGGATCTGGCAGGAATTCGAAGGGCGGGGACATGGATCCTCTCTGCGGGGTCCGGGCCGCGCGCTTCCCCCCTGACTGCGGCCCGAACTCGGAGGCCGTGTCCTCATGGGGGGAAGCGGCTTGTCCCCCCGATGCCGCTTCCCCCCTCCTGCGACAGCCGGAGCCCCGGCTCCGGACCGTTTCGCGCACTCGGTCCGGAGCCGGGGCTCCGTGCATTTCCGGCGCGCACCCGGCCACGATTTCCCGAACTCCGATGAAGTCTGGGTCTGTTGAGGTGAGAAGCGCCCATGCCCGGGGCACCAAAAGGGCACACGGCCCGAGGCGTTCCCCCGGATTGCGGGTCCGGCCGTCCCGGTGCGTGCGAGCGGGTCCCTTGTGGGGCAGACCTGTGTCCCGGGGCGGCTTACCAGTGAGGGAGAACGGTGAGGTTCGCATGGGCGGGTACGAGCTCGCCTTCACCATGCGGGAGCGTGTGGCGGGGGGAGCGATCACCATTGAACTGGTGGGAGAGATCGACATCTTGGCGGAGCAGGAACTGGCTCCGCGGATCGAGGCGTTGGCCGGCCGGTGCCGTGCCGACCTCGTCATCGACCTGCGGGGAGTGACGTTTCTGGACGCGAGCGGGCTGCGGTTGCTGCTCCGGGCGCGGAACCGGGCGGTGCGCTGCGGCGGTCGGCTGCGCGTCGTGCGGGGCGGGCCCAGGGTGTCCAAGGTGATCCGGATCGTCCAGCTGGAGACCGCGTTCACTTGGCTGGACGCTCCGCCGGTGGCCGATGTGGCGTGCGGCCCGCGGGACGGGAGCGTGCCGGCGTAGCCGCCGGTCCCCGTGGTGGAGCGCCGACGGGGCGGATTGCGCCGACGCGGTGTCGGAGCAAGCCGCCCTCGGGCGCGGCGAGTTGCGGGAGGTGGCCCGCGCTGTCACGGCGGTTACTTCGGGTCGCGGTTGAACTTCGAGGTCGACCAGAAGTAGCCGAGCACGGTCAGGCCCAGGCACCAGACGATGGTGATCCACCAGTTGTCGCCGATCTCGGTGCCGAGCAGCAGGCCCCGCAGGGTCTCGATGGCGGGTGTGAACGGCTGGTATTCGGCGACCGGCCGGACCCAGCCGGGCATGGCGTCGACCGGGACGAAGGCGCTGGAGACGAGCGGCAGCAGGATCAGCGGCAGCGCGTTGTTGCTGGCGGCCTCGGCGTTCGGGCTGACCAGGCCCATGCCGACCGCGATCCAGGTGAACGCCATGGCGAAGAGCGCGAGCAGTCCGAACGCCGCCAGCCACTCCAGGACGCCGGCGTCCTTGGACCGGAAGCCGATGGCCACGGCGACGGCGCCCACGAGGACCACGCTGATGACCGCCTGCAGCACGCTGCCGACCACATGCCCGACGAGCACCGAACCGCGGTGGATCGCCATCGTGCGGAAGCGGGCGATGATGCCCTCGGTCATGTCGTTGGAGACGGACACCGCGGTCCCGACCAGGGTGCCGCCGATGGTCATCAGCAGGATGCCCGGGACGAGGTACGCGATGTACTCGGAGCGGTCCGCGCCGCCGCCGCCGATGCCCGCGCTCATCACGTCGCCGAAGACGTAGACGAAGAGCAGCAACAGCATGATGGGCGTCAGCAGGAGGTTCAGCGTCAGGGACGGGTAGCGGCGTGCGTGCAGGAGGTTGCG
Organism: Streptomyces thioluteus; assembly: GCF_039535865.1. Lineage (NCBI taxonomy): Bacteria > Bacillati > Actinomycetota > Actinomycetes > Kitasatosporales > Streptomycetaceae > Streptomyces > Streptomyces thioluteus. The sequence continues at coordinate 26,677 of NZ_BAAAXZ010000133.1, read as the reverse complement.
CCGCAGCATCGTGGACGAGTCGCGCACGGCGAGGGAGAGGGAGCTCATCGGACAGCCTCCATGGGCTGGTTCGGCCGGTCGGAGCCGGTCAGGGCGAAGAACACGTCGTCGAGGTCGGGGGTGTGGACGGTCAGTTCGTCGGCCTCGATGCCGGCGGAGTCCAGCCAGTCGAGGATGGAGCGCAGCTCGCGCTGGCTGCCGTCACTGGGGATCTGCAGCGACAGCGCCTCGTCGTCCCCGGCGGCCTCGCGCAGCGCGAGAGCGGCGGACCGGTACGCGGCCGGGTCGGAGAAGCGGAGTCGCACGTGTCCGCCGGGGATGAGCCGCTTCAGTTCGTCGGGGGTGCCCTCGGCCGCGATCCTGCCGTCGTTCAGCACGGCGATGCGGTCGGCGAGTTCGTCGGCCTCCTCCAGGTACTGGGTGGTGAGGAAGACGGTGACGCCGTCGGAGACGAGCTCGCGGATGATCTGCCACATGTTGTGGCGGGAGCGCGGGTCGAGGCCGGTGGTCGGCTCGTCGAGGAAGATGATCCGCGGGTTGCCGACCAGGGTCATGGCGATGTCCAGGCGGCGCTTCATGCCGCCGGAGTAGCTCTGGGCGGGCTTCCTGGCGACGTCGGTCAGATCGAACCGCTCCAGCAGCCCGGCGGCGACCCGCCGCCCCTCCCGCCTGGACAGGTGGTGCAGGTCCGCCATGAGGAGCATGTTCTCCTCGCCGGTGATCAGCCCGTCGACGGCCGAGAACTGGCCGGTGACGCCGATCGCGGCGCGCACCCCGTCCGGGGACGTGGCGATGTCGTGGCCCGCGACCCGGGCCTGCCCGCCGTCGGCGGTGACGAGAGTGGACAGAATCTTCACGGCGGTGGTCTTGCCGGCGCCGTTGGGCCCGAGCAGCGCGAACACGGACCCGGTCGGGATGTGCAGGTCGATGCCGTCGAGGACGGTCTTGTCGCCGTACGACTTGCGCAGACCGACGGCGGAGACGGCGGCCGGCGCCGGGTGACCGCCGCCCTGCCTGGTTGTGGGCATGACAAAAGAAGCCATGGGGTCCTCCGTTTGAGGGCTGAAGTGGGCCGGGGGCGGGGCCGGTTGACGCCGGGGCGCTCAGGGCTTGGCGCGGCGGATGTCGATGTTGCCGTACCGGGTGCGGGCGTGGATCCGGACCGCGTCCTCGCTCTTCTCCGGGGCCTCGGACGCGGTGAGCGTGTTGCGCACCTGACCGGAGCCCGCGCTGACGTCGAGCCAGGCGGCCGAACCCTCGCGGATGCCGATGTCGATGGCACCGTAGGACGTCTCCAACTCGACGGTTCCACGGGCCACTTCGTCCACGCGCAGGGTGCCGTGGGCGGTGGTGGCGGTGACCGAGTCCTCGGCGCGCCGGACGTCGATGTCGCCGTTGGCGTTGCGCACCCGGAGCTCGCCGGTCACGACGCCGACGGTCGTGGTGCCGTGCGAGTTCTTCAGGACGGCGGAGCCGTCGACGAAGCCGACGCGCAGGCTGCCGGTGCTGGTGGTGATCTCGGCCGAGCCCTCGACGCGGTCCACGGTGATCGAGCCGTGCGACGCGGTCAGGTTCAGCGGGCCGGTCGTGTCGAAGCGGGCGTCGCCGGACGAGGTCTTCGCGCGGACCTCACCGAGCCGGCCCTCGCCGAGGATCTGGGTCCAGGCGCCGGTCATGTCGACGCTTGAGCCGGTGGGCAGTTCGACCGTCACGTCGACGATGCCGGTGCGGCCGAACAGATTGGACTTGGGCGTCCTGACGGTCAGCACGCCGTTCGCGTACATGACCTCGGTCTGGTCGGCCGTCCGCACGTCCAGGTCCTTCTGCGGGTTGCGGGGCCGCACCTCGACGACGGTGTCGGGGCGGTCGCCCGCGATGAACCGGAGGGAACCGGCCTCCACGTGCGTCGTGGCCGAGATGGGTGCGGGGGCGTCGAAAGAAGGCATGGCTGTACCGTCCTCATGGGTCCGTGGGGCGTCCCTGCTGGTGGGACGTGGTGTGGGTGCGGTGCTTTTTCGGGGCGGTGCGGGCGGGGCGCGGTCAGCGCACCCAGCCGGTGATGCTCTGTCCGACGGTCTGGGTCTTCTCCGCCGTGCGCGGCCGTGTGCCGCCGTCGACCGCGGCCGACACGGCCCGCACCAGCCAGGCGTTGACCGACAGGCCCGCGCGGCTCGCGGCCTCCTCGGCGCGGGCCTTGAGGTGCGCCGGCAGACGCAGGTTGACGCGCGCGGTGCCGCCCTCGTCGCCGTCGGCCGGAACCGGGGCACCGAGCGGTTCGACGGCCTCGGCCGGCTCCGCGGGGGCGCCGGCGGTGGGCGGCAGTGTCACCACGAAGTCGGGGTCCAGCCCGCGCAGCCGTACGTCGACCGAACCGGGGGCGAGTTCGCGGGTGATCTCGTCCGTCGCGGCGGAGAGCACGTTGAGCATGGTCAGCCGGGTCGCCGACTCCAGGGGAGCGGTGAGCCTGTCGGCCAGCTCGCGAGCGTCCTCCCCGCCGGCTTCGGCGGCCACCGCGAGTTCGCGGCGGAGGGTTTCGACATACGGGGTGAGGTCCATGACGCCATCATGGCACCACGATGGCGTCATGTGCAAGCGCTAGATGGCATCTCGTGGTGCCAGGTAGGGCGGAAGTGGCTCTGACCTGCGGAAACTCGAAGAGGGGAGGTCTGGGTCTGCGGTGCCGCCATGTCTGTCGGGCGCTCTCGGAGGGTGGTGGTGGCGCCAAGGCGCCACGCCTGGCGCCACGTGATGCCATGTGTGCCATCCCGGCCCCGGTCCGGTACGCCGCCCACGATCTCGGGGACGGTCGAGTGCCCTGCCGCGGCCTGGGGGTGGCCGGTCGTCCGACGCACCGTCAGCCGCCGGAAACGGCCGAGGGCCCGACCTGGTTCAGGTCGGGCCCTCGGGCGAAGAGCGGTAGCGGAGGGATTTGAACCCTCGGTGAGGTGTTGCCCCACACTCGCTTTCGAGGCGAGCTCCTTCGGCCGCTCGGACACGCTACCGAGAGGAAGCTTAGCGGACGATGGGCCGTACTCCGAAATCGGTTCCCGGAACCCCGGGCGGAGAGGTCGTCAGCGGTCGCGGAAGAAGCGGGTGAGGAGCGCGGAGCACTCGTCCGCGAGAACCCCGGAGACCACTTCCGGGCGGTGGTTGAGGCGTCGGTCACGCACGACGTCCCACAGGGAGCCGGCCGCCCCGGCCTTCTCGTCGACCGCGCCGTAGACGACGCGGTCCAGACGGGAGAGGACGATGGCCCCCGCGCACATGGTGCACGGCTCCAGGGTGACCACGAGGGTGCAGCCGGAGAGCCGCCATTCGCCGACGGCGCGGGCGGCCTCGCGGAGGGCGAGAACCTCCGCGTGCCCGGTCGGATCGCCGGTGGCCTCGCGTTCGTTGCGGCCCCGGCCGATGACGGTGCCGTCCGGTGCCAGGACGACGGCCCCGACCGGGACATCGCCGGTGGCGGGGGCCAGCCCGGCCTCCTCCAGGGCGGCGCGCATGGGCTCCTGCCAGGGTGCTCGCACGGGGTCGAGGCCGGGATCGAAGCCGGGGTCGGCTCCGGGGTGGGCGTCGTTCATGGGACCAGTGTGAGCGAGGGGGCCGCGGGGACGGTCAGCGGACGGCCTCCAGGACCTCGGTGCAGCCGAGCGCGTCGGCGATCTCACCCAGGGCGTCCCCGTCGAGGGCGAGGAGCCGCTTCTCGCCCACCCCGACGTCGTCGAGGAGATGGGAGTCGCCCAGCGGGCCGCTCGGCACCGCCTCCTCGGCCTCGGGCTCCTCGTCCCGCTCCTCGGCCTCGGGCTCGCCGTCCTCCGTGCCGTCGAGGTCGAGGGTGTCGAGGTCGTCGTCCTCGCCCTTGTCCCGGCCGAGCAGTTCGTCGACGAGCAGGGCGCCGTAGGAGCTGCGGGCGGCGGAGGTGGCGTCCGAGATGAAGACGCGGGGGTCGTCGTCGCCGTCCACCCGGATGATGCCGAACCAGGCGTCCTCCTGCTCGATGAGCACCAGGACCGTGTCGTCGTCGACCGCGGCCTCGCGGGCCAGGTCGGCGAGATCGGTCAGGGTCTCCACATTGTCGAGGTCTGTGTCGCTCGCTTGCCACCCGTCGTCGGAGCGCGCGAGCAATGCGGCGAAGTACACCGTGACTCTCCCACTGGTCATAGGCGGTGCCGGGCCGGACGGGGACAGCACCCCGCCCACTCGGAATCGTGGCAGAAACCCGGCCGTTGCGAGAGGTCTTCCGCGCTGCGTCGTGCAGTAGTCCGAGAGATGTGGCTCACCCGGCGGCCGGGCCGCAGCCATCCGGGCGCCCGCCGGGCCGGGCCGTCACCACCGGAACGTACGCATCCGCATCTGCTGGCGCATCCGGGCGGCCCTCGCCCTGCGCGGCTGCACCCGGTCGCGCAGCTCCCTCGCCTCGTTCAGCTCACGGAGGAACTGTGCGCGCCTGCGCCGTCGCTCCGCGTCGCCGTCGGCGGACGCCTCCGGCCCGTCGGCGCCCTCGGGGCGCCTCGCTTCTCGTTCGTCACGGTCGGCCATGGGCAGCACCACCTCGTGCCGAGGTCCTCGCCCGGCGGGGCGCACCGGGCGTACGTGCCCACTTTCCCCCTAAGTGATGGTTTGATGCCACCGTGCGGCCGGGAGCCGGTGTCCGAAAGCTCGGTTAATGTCGTTGTCATGCGGATCCACGTCGTCGACCACCCGCTGGTGGCGCACAAACTCACCACGCTGCGCGACAAGCGCACCGATTCCCCCACGTTCCGGCGGCTCGCCGATGAGCTGGTCACCCTGCTCGCCTACGAGGCGACGCGTGACGTGCGGACCGAGCAGGTCGACATCGAGTCGCCGGTCACCGCGACCACCGGCGTCAAGCTGTCGCACCCGCGGCCGCTGGTCGTGCCGATCCTGCGGGCGGGCCTGGGCATGCTCGACGGCATGGTCCGCCTGCTGCCCACGGCCGAGGTCGGCTTCCTGGGCATGATCCGCAACGAGGAGACCCTCAAGGCGGAGACCTACGCGACGCGCATGCCGGACGACCTCTCCGGCCGCCAGGTGTACGTCCTCGACCCGATGCTGGCCACCGGCGGCACCCTCGTCGCGGCGATCAACGAGCTGATCACCCGCGGCGCGGACGACGTCACGGCGATCTGCCTGCTCGCCGCCCCGGAGGGCGTCGAGGTCATGGAGCGCGAGCTGGCCGGCGCGCCGGTGACCGTGGTCACCGCCTCGGTGGACGAGCGCCTCAATGAGGACGGCTACATCGTCCCGGGTCTCGGCGACGCGGGCGACCGCATGTACGGGACGGCCGGCTGATCCGTCAGCACTTGGTGGCACCCCCGGACGGCGAGGCCGCCGGCGGGGAGGCCGCCGGCCGGGGGCTCGTGCCCTTCTGGGGCGCGAGCTCCTTGAACCCGGCGCCGATGATCAGGTCGATCTCCTCGGACTTGCGGACGTCGGCCTTGACCTCGGCACCTTCCACCTGCTCCTGGAGCACGCGCATCGCCGTGTCGGTGTCCTCCGGGGCACCCAGCAGCAGCGCCGTTCCGTTCACGTTCTTGTCGTAGGGCGCCGGGGCGTTGCCCACCTTGCCGATGCGGAAGCCGCGCTGCTTGAGCTCGTCCGCGGTGGTCTTGGCGAGGCCGCTGCGCGGCGTGGCGTTGTAGACGTTGACGGTGATGTCGCCGGGCCTGGGGAGCTGCTCGCGCGGAGCGGCGTGACCGGCCGCCCGTGCGTCGGTGTGGTCGCCGTGCGCGGCCCTGCCGCAGTCGCCGTTCTTCCGGGCCGCCTGTGGGGAGCCCCCGCCGCCCGAGAAGACGTCGACGAGCTGGAGCGTCCCCCAGCCACCCAGTCCCAGGACGGCCACCGCGGTGACGGCGGCGAGCACGATCCTTTTCGGGCTCCTCGGCCGGCGCATGTGCGGGAAGCGACGACCTGTGACGCGATACTTTCCGCCCATGCCAGGAGGGGTGAGCATGCTCATGGGCGCAGCGTAGTGCGGGCGGGGCCGGTGCCTACTAGATGATCAACGGTTGCGCCGACCCCAACCCAAAAGGGCCAATACCGGCCGTAAACCGCTGTGAAATCAGGGACGAGGGGCCATGAAAGGGCCTACTGGTCAGTCCAGTTCGAGCACGCGTGCGTGCAGGACCTGACGCTGCTGGAGCGCGGCGCGGACCGCGCGGGTGCAGGCCGTCCCTCCAGGTAGAGGTCGCCCTGCCACTTCACGACGTGGGCGAAGAGGTCGCCGTAGAAGGTCGAGTCCTCCGCGAGCAGCGTTTCGAGGTCGAGCTGCTGCTTGGTGGTCACCAGCTGGTCAAGGCGTACCGGGCGCGGGGCGACGTCCGCCCACTGGCGGGTGCTTTCCCGGCCGTGGTCGGGGTACGGCCGACCGTTTCCGATGCGCTTGAAGATCACACGGAAAGCCTACCGGGCCCGCGGCTCCCGGCGCAGCCATGGCACGGGAGTCGGAAGGCGACAATCGGCCGCATACCGGGAGCCTCCCCGTGGCGGCGGCTCTCTGTGCACAGGCTGTGGACCGGCGGCCGCCGGTCTCCGCGGCGCGGGATCCGGGGGCGTCAGCCCTTCGCGGCCTTGGCCGCCCGCTTCATCTCCTGCTTGTACGCGCGGACCTCGGCCAGCGAACCGGGCCCGGTGATGTCGGCGACCGAGCGGCGGCTGCCCTCCTCGCCGTACGGGCCCGCCGCGGCGCGCCAGCCCTCCGGCCGCACCCCGAGCTGCTTGCCCAGGAGGGCCAGGAAGATCCGGGCCTTCTGCTGCCCGAACCCGGGCAGGTCCTCCAGCCGGGCCAGCAGCTCGCGGCCGGTGCCGACGTCCCACCACAGCGCGGTGACGTCGCCGTCGTAGTGCTCGACGAGGTACCGGCACAGCAGCTGCACGCGTTTCGCCATGGCTGCCGGGTAGCGGTGCACGGCCGGCTTCCGCGCGCACAGTTCCTCGAACGCCTCGGGGTCGTAGGCGGCGATCTCGTGGGCGTCCAGGTCGTCGCGGCCGAGGCGCTGCGTGATGGTGTACGGGCCGGTGAAGGCCCATTCCATGGGGGATCTGCTGGTCCAGCAGCATGCCGGTCAGCGCCGCCAGCGGGCTGCGCGAGAGCAGCGCGTCGGCCTCGGTCTGCTGGGCGAGCCGCAGGGGGTGCTCCGTGGCGTCCATGGCACCGATGATCCCTCCGGGCCGCCCCCGTCGCATGTCACTCGATGGCGGTGAGCCGCCGTTCCACGGCCTTGGGATCGCGGCGCCACTCCTCCCCGATCTGTTCGGCGAACGGGTCGGGGAAGATCTCCTCCGCGTCCGCCTCGACGCCGTCGACGATCGCCCGGGCGACGTCGGCGGTGGTCGCGCGGGGGAAGCCGGTCATGGCGGGGAGGGTGTCCGTGGTGAGGCGCAGCATGTCCGTGTCGACCGGACCGGGGAAGACCGCGTGCACGGCGATGCCGCGCGGGGCGAGGTCGAGCCGCACGGCCTGCGTCAGTGCGTTGAGCGCGGCCTTCGAGGCGGGATAGCCGCCCATCGACGGCGTCCCGCCGAAGGCGCCGACGCTGATGACGTTGGCCACGGCCCCGCCGCCGTTGCTTTCGACGACGGGCGCGAAGGCGCGCAGGACGCGCAGCGTGCCCAGCCAGTTGGTGTTCATCACGGCCTCGACGTCCCTGAGGTCCATCTCCAGCAGGTGCCCCATCGCGTGTGTTCCCGCGTTGTTGACCAGGACCGTCACGTCGGACGCGGTCAGGGCGGCGGAGGTGACGGAGGTGGGGTCGGTGATGTCCAGGGCGAGCGGGTGGACCCGCTCCGGGTCCTGCGCCGTCACCGCCGCCAGCGTCCCGGGGTCCCGCGCGCCCGCGTGGACCCGCGCCGCCCCGCGTTCCAGGAACGCGGTGACGAGGGCGCTGCCGATGCCGCGGTTGGCGCCGGTGACGAGGACGACGGCGTTCTGGACGCGCATGGGGGCTCCCGGGGTCGGTGATGCAGTGGTACCCCCTCGGCGGCGGGGGGTCACCCGCTTCGCCCGGATGCCGGTGCGGCGTCACGGAGGTCTACGGTCGACCGAATGGATAGAGCGTTCGTTCCAATGCGTGCTACGGTCTGGCTAGAACGTTCGTTTACAGGACTTGGGGAGGACCCATGGAAACGAAGCGCATCACCGTCAACGGCATCGAGCTCGCCTACGTCGAGCAGGGCGAGGGCCCGCTCGCCCTGCTGCTGCACGGCTTCCCGGAGACCCCGGGCATGTACCGGCACCTGATGCCGGTCCTCGCGGCCGCCGGATACCGGGCCGTCGCCCCGTACATGAGGGGCTTCGCCCCCAGTCAGGTGCCGCCGGACGGCAGCATGCTGATGAAGGACCTGGTCGCGGACGCCAACGCGCTGCACGAGGCGCTGGGCGGGGGACGGCGACGCGGTCATCGTCGGTCACGACTGGGGCGGCTTCACCACGTGGGGCGCCGCGGCCCTCGCCCCGGAGCGCTGGTCGAAGGTCGTGGTGGCGGACGTCCCGCCGGTGCGCTTCTACGAGCGCCGGGCGGCCGTCCCCGAACAGATCCACAAGAACAGCCACTTCTACTTCTTCCAGATGGGCGTGGCCGACCAGCTCGTGCCGGTGAACGACTTCGGCTACCTCGACTGGCTGTGGAACCACTGGAGCGGCGACATCGCCGGTTACGACCCCGCCGAGGACATCCGCGCGGGCAAGGAGGCCCTGCGCGATCCGGCCAACCTCCGCATGGGGCTGGGCCTTTACCGGCAGAACTTCCCCGCCGACGCGTTCGGCACGGAGAAGTGGGAGATGGGCCGGCTGCTCGCCGGGCTGCCCACGCAGCCGACCCTGTACCTGCACGGCAGCGAGGACCCGGTCGTCGACGAGGAGATCCTCGCGGACATCGTCGCCGCCCTGCCCGAGGGCTCGGACGGCGTCCTGCTCCAGGGCGTCGGCCACTTCCCGATGGTGGAGGCGCCGGAGGAGGTGAACCGGCGCATCCTGGACTTCCTCGGGAAGTGATTCCGGTTGTGGATTCCGCTTGCGAGGAGCGGCACTTGGGCGGGTGTGCTCAGCGCGTCAGCGCCGCCTCCAGCCCGGCCGGCAGCGCCCCCGCGTGCACCACTCCCACCCGCTGCGTCGCCCGTGTCAGGGCGACGTACAGATCGCTCAACCCCAACTCACCCGGTTCCACCACGATCACCGTGTCGAACTCCAGCCCCTTCGCCTGCCGCGGATCCAGCAGCACCACCGGGCGTGTGAGATCCGGCGCCGCTCCGCAGGAGGCCTGCGGGAGCGCGGCGGACAGTGCCGCGTGGTGGCGGGTCGGCGCGATGACGGCTGCCCGGCCGCCCTCGCCCGCGTGCTCCGCGACGGCCGACGCCACCGCTCCCGCCACGTCGTCGACCCGCCGTGCCCACGGCCGCACCCCGGTGGACCGGATCGACCGCGGCGGACGGAAGGAAGGATTCCCCGCGGCCCGGAGGACCTCGGCCGCGACCTCCATGACCTCCGACGGAGTGCGGTAGTTGACCCCCAGCCGGACGTGTTCCCACCGGTCGCCGACGTGCGGGGCGAGGGCCTCCGCCCACGCCCCGCAGCCGCCCGGCTCGGCGGTCTGCGCCGGGTCGCCGACCAGGGTCATCGAGCGGGTCGGGCAGCGCCGCATCAGCAGCCGCCACGCCATGGCGGACAACTCCTGGGCCTCGTCCACGATGATGTGGCCGAAGGCCCAGGTGCGGTCGGCCGCGGCGCGCTCGGCGGCGCTGCGGTGGTCGGCCTCCTCGTGCCGCTCGGCGAGGCGTTCGGCGTCGACGAGGTCGTGGGCGGCGAGCACCTCCGAGTCGTCGTCCGCGAGGTCCTCGAACTCCTGGGTGCGCGAGCCGTACGACAGGTCGAGCACCCCCTGGGCGTACGCGATCTGCCGCTGCCGCTCGGCCTCGGCGGCGGCTCGGGCGGCCGAGTCGTCCTCGCCGAGGAGCTCGGCGGCCTCGTCGAGCAGCGGCACGTCGGCCGGCGTCCACGGACCCTCCGCGCGGCGGATCGCGTCCGCGTCGGCCTCCGGGAGGTGGACGGGCTCGGCGAGGAAGTCCGTCACCAGCTGCTGCGGGGTGAGCGGGGGCCACAGCTCGGCGATCGCGGAGTGCACCGCGCGGCTGGCCGCCACCGCCTTGCCCAACTGGGCGACGTCGTCCGGGCCGAGGAGGTTGGGCCCGCCGAACGGATCCGCGCCCAGCCGGTCGGCCAGTTGCTCGGTGAGCGCGTCGATCACCGAGAACGCGAAGGTGGCGCGGGCGAGGTTGTGCGGCAGCTCGCTCGCGCGGGCCCGTCGCCGCGCCTCGCGTGCGATGTCGGCGTCGAGGAGCAGGTCGCCGTCGTCGTGCGGGATCTCCAGCGCGGGGTCGGGCAGGGTCTGGCGGTCGCGCAGGTACGCGGCCAGCGCGTCCGCCATCGCGGCACCGCCCTTGACGGCGGCCGCCCGCGGGGTGTCGGTGCCGGTCGCGGTCACGCCGGGGAAGAGCTCGCCGGGCGTGGCCAGCAGGACGCCGGTCTCGCCGAGCGACGGCAGCACCTCGCCGATGTAGCCGAGGAACGCCGGGTTGGGGCCCACGATCAGCACGGCGCGGCGGGCCAGTTGCTCGCGGTGCGCGTACAGGAGGTACGCGGCGCGGTGCAGCGCCACGACGGTCTTGCCCGTGCCGGGGCCGCCCTCGACCACCAGGATGCCGCGGTGCGGGGCGCGGATGATCCGGTCCTGCTCGGCCTGGATGGTCTGCACGATGTCGTGCATCCGGCCGGTGCGCGCGGCGTCGAGCGAGGCCAGCAGCACGGTGTCGGCGTCGCTGCCCTCGTGGCCGGTGCGTTCGGTGTCGGTGAGGTCGAGGATCTCGTCGTGCAGGGCGGTGACCCTGCGGCCCTGGGTGCTGATGTGACGCCTGCGGCGCAAACCCATCGGAGTGTGGCCGGTGGCGAGATAGAACGGCCGGGCCACCTCGGCCCGCCAGTCGATGACCAGCGGCGTGCGCTCGGCGTCGTCACGCCGGATACCGATGCGGCCGATGTGGTGGTCGTTTCCGTCCCGGAAGAACAGTCGGCCGAAGCACAGCCCGTGCTCCCCGGCCTCGAACGCGGCGAGCAGCCCGGACCGCTCGGCGACCAGGATGTCGCGCTCCAGCCTGGCCTGGAAGGTGCCGCCGGTCGCGGCGAGCGCCTCCGTCACCCCGCTTTCGGTCCGCGCGATGAGTTCTTCGAGGCGTGTGTGGAGGTTGTCGACGAATTCCTGTTCCCGGCGCAATTCTTGATCCGATGCATTTGACATGGTGACTCCCGCCCCGATATCATGGCCCTAACAAAGCTTCTCTGTGCACCACGAGTTGTGGGCGCAGAAATACTCAATATACGCAGAGAAATGCCCCGGACGTCAATATGTCCGGGGCATTTCTTTGTGCGGAATCGGTGGGCAATCCATGGGGGATCGGCGTGTGACAACACCCGTCCCTCCTGTCACGCGGCTGTGACGGGGAGCGGACGAATCCGGCAACCGGCGTCCGTAGATTCGTTGCTGCGGCCGGCCACTGCCGGGCGCAGCCGCCTCCGTCCACGAACTGATCGGGAGCCACACGTGTCCACGAACGTCCGCCGCCGTACCGCCGCCCGCGCCGCCGTCACCGCCACCCTGGCCGCGCTGCTCCTCGCTCCGGCGGCCGGTGCCTTCGCCGCTCCCTCCGACGCCCCCGCCGCGGTGCGGACCGTCGCCAAGTCCCCGGCACAGAAGGGGAAGAAGGGCACGTTCGTCCGTGACGTGAAGGTGGCCGGCGGCTGGAAGGCCAAGCTCTACAAGCTGGGCGGGCACCACTACCGCCTCGACATCGGCGACGGCCGGCGCGTGCTCGGCGACGTCGAGGCGAACGGCCGTGACGGCGGGCTCGACGCCAACGGCGTCTACATCGTCCTCACCCCCGACGGCCGCGTCACCTCCTGGGTGGGCGGCGCGCACTACGGCGCGGGCACGTACCGCCTGCCCGACGGCAGCAAGGCCAAGGTCACCCGGGTGAAGCGCTCTCACGCCAAGATGGAGATCATCAGCCGGGGCCATGTGGTCGCGAAGATGGACGCGAACGGGCGCGATGCCGGTCTCGACGCGAACGGCATGTACATCGTGCTGACTTTCGACGGCACGTTCAGCGCTCACATGGGGCGATGACCCCGGCGGTATCTCTCCTGCAACCCTGCACGGCCTCCCGCGCAACCCGAAGCCGCGGCCGGTTCCACCGGCCGCGGCTTTTCCCTGCCCTTTTCCTGTCCCTCTCCGCGCCCTCTTCCCTCTGTGCCCTCTTTCGTCCGGCGCGCTCCTGCCCCGCCGGGTCAGCCGCCCCGTCGGCTGCTGCCGGAGCGGGGCCGGAGCAGCGCGACGCCCAGGATCGCCGGGGTCATCAGCAGGAGGGTGAGGGTGACCAACGAGGTGTGGCGAACGGGGGGTTGGGAGCGCGCGGTGGTCGCGCCGACCCGGTAGCGGTGTGACGTGCGGGGTGATGGTCGTGGGTTCTGTGCCGGGGGCGTCGGTGTCGGGGGTGATGGCGCCGTGGTCGGTGGAGGTGAGGGCGCAGGCGGGGGCGGGGGTGTCGGCGGGAGAGGGGGGTTCGGTGGCGGGGGTGCGGCCGGTACGCGGGGTGGCACCGGCGCCGGCGGCCGCTGCGGCGGCATGGCGGCGGGAGGTGCGGGTGCGGGTGGGGCAGGGGCGGGAGGTACGGGGTTGGGGGCACGCGGCGGCGGTGCCGGAGCGGGGGGTTGTGGGGCGGGTGGCACTGGAGCAGGGGGTTGCGGTGCGGGTGGCACGGGGGCAGGAGGTTGCGGTGCGGGTGGCGCCGGAGCAGGAGGTACTGGAGCAGGAGGTGCTGGAGGGGGTGGCGCCTGTGCAGGAGGTGCCGGTGGGGGCGGCGCGGGGGGAGCGGGCGGGGCGGGAGGCGGGGGGAGTTGAGCAGGGGGTACGGGAGGAACGGCGGGTGGCTGGGCGGGCGGAGCCGGCTGAGCCGGTGGGAGTGGCGGGGGCGTCGGCGGGCGGGGCGTGGGGCAGCGGATCCACAACTCCGCGGCAGCGGATACCCCATGGGGCCCGGGACCGAGGGAGGCGGTGCCGTGGGCGACGACGCACAACCGCAGGTTTCCCACGGTGACGACGGCCTCCGCGCCGACGGCGGCGTGCAAGGGCAGGGCCTGGAGCCGGGCCCCGGCGTGAGCCTGGGCCTCGACCCGGACCGGGGCCGGGACTTGGGCCCGGGCGGCTGCATCCGCCGTGACGGCCCGGGACGCGGTGCCCCCGCCGGGATCCCCGGCCGCGGCGGCCGCGGCCGCCGGCGCCGGACCCAGCAACGCGGCGGTGGCCACCCCCGCGAGCAACCCCGTCCTCAGCACTTCCCCCACCCGCCCCCGCATGCGGACAGCTTGTACAACGGGCTGCCGATCCAGCCGTGTTCGGGCCGTGATTCCCCCGATGGGTGGAACGGGCGGTCGCCGCGTCACCGCCGGGTGTTGACGCCGGTGCCGCGTCAGCCGGTGCCGGTGTCTCCCGTGCCCGTCAGCCGGGCCTCCAGGCCGTCGAGCACCATGCGCAGGCCGTAGTCGAACTTCTCCTCACGCGTCTCGCGCGGGTCCTTGTGGCGCAACGAGGCGTAGTGCACCTGCAGTTGGGGGTGGCCGTCGGCGGCCTCCTCGGCGGCGGGCCAGAGGCTCTCCATCCATTCGCGCTCGCTCTGCCCGTGCCGGGCGAGGGTCGTCAGCCACGCGGCCTCGGCGGTGGTGATGCCCATGACGTACGAGGTGAGCGTGGAGACCGCGAGGTCGGCCTCGCCGGTGGGCAGGCCCGCCGCCTCGAAGAGGGCGAGCATGCCCTCGGAGAGCCGCATCACGTTCGGCCCGAGCTGGGTGACGCCCAGCTCGCCGGCCACCGAGGCCATCCAGGGGTGGCGCAGGACCGTCGCGCGGAGGCTGTGCGCGCAGCGCTCCGTCGTGTCCCGCCAGCCGTCCCGGCCGTCGGGCGCGGGCACCTCGACCTCGCCGTAGACGGCGTCCACGACCAGCTCGATCAGCTCGTCCTTGTTGGCCACGTGGGTGTACATCGAGGTGGCCCCGGCGTTGAGCCGGGTGCCGAGCTTCCGCATGCTCAGCGCGCCCACGCCCTCCGCGTCGAGCAGTTCGAGGGCGGCGGACACGATCTGCTCGCGGCTCAGCGAGGGCTGCTCGCGTCTGCCCCGGCGGGGGCGGGTCCACACCGAGGTGATCGGCTGCTTCGGCTGGTCCCTGTCGTCGGCCGGCATGCGGCCTCCCTTCTCTCGCGCCCAGGATACCCGCACAGCCGAACGCTGTGCGCTCTTGCGCACACCGTGCGGAAGTCCGTACAGTGTTCGGTGTCAGGCCGGGCCGCCGGGGTCCGAGCCATTCACGACGGGGGGACGTCATGCCCAGCAACCTCACGACCACGTTCGACGCCGCACGCTGGCAGGCGCGGCTGGACGCGCTCCGTGCCGAGCACCGGGTTCCCGGGGCGTCGCTGGCGGTGCTCGTCGGCGGGACGGTGCACGAGCTGGCGAGCGGGGTGCTGCACCGGGGCACGGGGGTGGAGGCGACCACCGATTCGGTGTTCCAGCTCGGTTCGATCGCGAAGATCTACACGGCGACGCTGGTGATGCAGCTCGCCGAGGCCGGCGAGCTGGACCTGGACGCCCCGGTGACCGATGTCCTGCCCGACTTCTCGGTGGCCGATCCCGAGGCCACCCGGGGCATCACGGTCCGTCGGCTGCTCAGCCACACCAGCGGGCTGACCTGTGACTTCACACTCGACACCGGCCGTGGCGACGACTGTCTCGCCCGCTATGTCGAGGCCGCCAAGGGCGTCGCCCTCGACTGCCCGCCCGGGACGGCCCTCTCCTACAGCGGTATCGCGTACAACGTGCTGGGCCGCATCATCGAGGTGCTCACGGGGCTCACGTGGGACGAGGCGCTGAAGCAGCGCCTGTTCGAACCGCTGGGCCTGGAGCGGACGATGACTCTGCCCGAGGAGGCCCTGCGGTTCCGCGCCGCGATGGGGCATCTGGGAGAGCCGGGACAGGACCCCGAGCCGGCCCCCGCGTGGGATCTGATGCCGCGCTCGGCCGGCCCGTACGGCCGGGTCATCGCCAGCGCCGGTGACATCGTGCGGTTCGCCCGGATGCACCTCGACGGCGGGGTGGCGTCGGACGGCTCCCCGGTGCTCGCCCCCGGCACGGTGGCCGCCATGCAGCGGCGCGAGGTCGACTGCCCGGACAAGTGGTCCGTCAGCGCGGACGGTTGGGGCCTGGGCTGGAGCCTCTACGACTGGAACGGGGTGCGGGGCTACGGCCACGACGGCGCCTCGATAGGTCAGTACGCCTATCTGCGCGTGGCGCCGGAGGCGGGCGTGGCCATAGCCCTGACCACCAACGGCGGCGGTGCCCGCCTGCTCTACGCGGAGCTCTTCCGGGAGTTGCTCGACGAGCTGGCCGGGGCCCGGATGCCGGACGCCTTCGCGCCCCCGGCCGTGCCGCCGGCCGTGGACCTCGCGCCCTTCACCGGCACCTACACCCGTGCGGGCGTCGTCATCACCGTCGCCGAACACGACGGCGCGGGGCGCCTGGTGTACGAGTTCGTGGACGGGATGAAGGACTTCTCCCCGCCGATCGAGGCCGAGCTGGTGCCGGTGTCCCGGACGGTGTCGGGGGCGACGACGGAGACGGTGTTCGCCGCGTCGGGGGTCGGCGCGGCCTTCAGCGAGGACTGGATGCCGGTGGTCTTCACCACCATGGCCGACGGGAGCCACTACTGCTGCATAGGGATGCGGGCGGCGCCCAAGGCGGCGTGATCCGCGGCGACCGCGGCCGGCCGGTCCCGCGAGGGGACCGGCGGCTGTGGCCGAGTGGCACCGCGTGCGGGGCGGTTGCGGGCGGTGTGAGGGTCCGGCGGTCCGTATCGGGAGGGCTCGCGCACCCTCTGGCGCCCCGCCAGTCCCTCGCCCTACCGTGACCGCGGTGGGCGCTCCCACCGAACGGCTTGCCACGTCCCCCATCAGACCAGAGGTGAGTCTTGTCCCCCAAACGTCACTCGAGACCCGGCCGGTTACGGCGAATACGCGTCGTCCTGGGCCTCCTCGGCATCCTGGCCGCCGCGGCCGCCGGGCCTGCGCTGGCGACGGACGGCGATGCCGCCCGGCCCCGGCAGCCCCTCGTCCACCCCATCGACCCGCAGCACTGGCGCAACCCCGACGACATGACCTGGGCCGAGTACCGGTCGGTGCCCGGGACCCGTTGGGCCGACCCGGCGGTGAAGCCCACGAAGCGGATGTTCAAGGGCGCGCTCGTGCTCCTCGACTACCCGGACGAGGAGTTCTCGGTCAGCAAGGCGCCGGGGGCCGGGAAGTTCGGCAACCCGCAGTCCACCGCGTCCAACGTCCCCAGGAATCAACTGGCCCGGTTCTACGGTGACTTTCTCAACAAGCCCGGGACGCTCAACCACGGTCACACCATCAACGAGTACTGGATGGAGGATTCGGGAGGGCGCGTAGGGGTCGATCTGACCTCCTTCGGCGTGTACCGGATGCCGTGGAAGTCCTACCAGTACGGCATCGAGCCGGGGATGAACCCGGGGGGCCTGTCCCGTCGGCGACAGCTGCGGGAAAGACATCCGGGCCGACGGCAAGCGGGCCTGGGTCGCCGATGTGGGAGCGGAGAAGACCAAGAAGTTCGACTTCGTCTTCTACCTGACCGCGGGGGTCGACGAGTCGTCCGCCTGGCAGGAGTTCGGCCAGATGAAGTTCCGGTCGGCGCAGGACGTGCCGGCCGCCTGGGGGCCGCCCTCGCCGCTGGCCTCCGGGAGCAACGCGGCCGCGACGCGGTACGTGCCGTGGACCTCCTGGCAGGCGGCCGCCCGCATCTGGCCCAACGCCGAGAACGGGTCGTCCACGCAGGCGGAGAGCTCCGGGATGGCCACCTTCGCCCATGAGCTCAGCCACATCCTGGGCATAGGCGACAACTACAACAACCCCTACGGCACACCACTGAGCCGCAGTTACACCGGTATATGGGGCATGCTCTCGCGCGGCTCGTTCAACGGTCCGGGCGGTCCGCACACCCGGTGGATGGTCCCCGCCACGGCGGGCGGCTCGATGGGAGCCCAGCACGTGCTCCGGGACAAGATGAAGCTCGGCATCGTCGACGACAAGAACGTGCTGCGGCTCGACCGCGACGCGCTGAGGAAGTCCGGCACGGTCGTCGCCCGGGTCACCGCGCGGTCCGCGCCGCCCGGCGAGAAGGGGCTGACCGGCGTCAACATCAGCATGGGCCGCGACCTTTCCCCGGCCTGCGACCGCACGAAGGACCCGCTGTGCGACGGCGGCGGTTACGACAACTACACCGTGGAGGTCGTCGACCGGATGGGCATGGACTCGTTCACCCCGGACAGCGGCGTCCTGCTGAGCAAGACCAAGAACGCGGACCGGGCCCCGTTCGCCTGGGTGGTCGACGCGCACCCCGAGGACATCGGGCTGACCGACTTCGTCCGCCCCGACGGGACCCCGCAGAGGATCACCATGGGGGACTACCGGCAGCTCAGCGACGCGTTGTTCCACGCGGGGGCCGACTCCGGGAGTTCGTACGAGTACGAGGACAAGGCCAACCGGCTCCACTTCTACATACTCGACGTCCGGCGCGACGCGTCCGGGATCCTCTCCTACAGCGTGGGCGTCAAGTCCCTTGACGGGGCGGGCTCGCAGGCGCGGGGCGTCGCCCTGCGGGGCGGAGCGCAGAAGGGCCGGCCGGCCGACGGGCGGGCCGTGTGCACCTTCGCCCTCGCCAACACCGGACGGGCCGCGGGCGGCGATCCGTACACCGGATCCGATGTCTACCGGCTGTCGGCCTCGGCCGCCGGGAAGGGCTGGTCCGCGTGGCTGCCCAACCGGCTGGCCACCGCTCGTGCGGGCGCCTCGGTCCCGGTCGACGTCGCCGTCGCGGCGAAGCCGGGTGCCGACCGGCACGGGAAGGTGACGCTCACCGCCCGCTCGGAGAGCGACCCGAGCCGCACGGCGCGGGCCACGTGCTCGCTGCGCGGCTGAGCGGCGCGGACGCGTGTCGCCGGCCCGCCCCGGCGGGCCGGCGACACAACGCCTGTGGCGCGGTGGTTACTTCCACGCCTTGTGTCCGGTGTCCCACTTCTGCCAGTGGCCGTTGTGGTGGCGCTTCCAGCAGTGGGCGTGCTCGTCCCACTGGGCGTAGCTGCGGGAGTCGCCGTCCCAGCGCTGCCAGCACTTGTGCTTGGCGTCCCAGTGGTCGGCCTTCTTGTCGACGGCCTTGTCCCAGCCCAGGTGCTTGCCCTTGTCCTTGCCCTGGCCCTGGTCCTTGACCGCGTCCTTGACCGCGCCCTGGGTCTTGACCGTGGTGGCCGTGACCGTCCCCTGGGCCTGCTGGCCCGCCTGCTTGGCGTGGTCGCCCGCGGCCTTGTGCAGGTGGGAGACGACCCCGTGGTCGTGGTGGGACACGTCGGCGGAGGCCGTGCTCCCGGCGGCCGCGGCGGCCCCGGTCAGCAGCGCGGCCGAGGCGGCGACCATGGCGGCGCGCCGCATTCCTGCGTGAGACATGCGTTTCTCCTGGCTCAGGGCTTCCACCGGGTTGCCGTTGCGCGGAAGCCTCGTTCTCGGTACGCAGCGCATCCTGTCGGCCCGGCAGGGGAGTTGGGGAGATTCGCGGCCGGGTTCCTCCGTCCGGATGATGTGACAGGTTCGACAGTAGGAATGCCGGGCGTCAAGGTGACGCTCCCCCCGCCGCGGGAGGCGGCGAGGGGAGCGAAGCGGAGGTGAACGGGGCTTCTCGGCGCGGTTACTTGAAGGCGCGCAGCCGGAGGCTGTTGGCGACGACGAAGACCGACGAGAAGGCCATCGTCCCGCCTGCGATCATCGGGTTGAGGAGGCCCAGCGCCGCCAGCGGCAGTGCGGCGATGTTGTAGCCGAAGGCCCAGAAGAGGTTGCCCTTGATGATGCCGAGGGTGCGGCGGGAGAGGCGGATGGCGTCGGCTGCGGCTCGTAGGTCGCCGCGGACGAGGGTGAGGTCGCCGGCTTCGATGGCGGCGTCGGTGCCGGTGCCCATGGCGAGGCCGAGGTCGGCGGTGGCGAGGGCGGCGGCGTCGTTGACGCCGTCGCCGACCATGGCGACGGTGCGTCCTTCGTCCTGGAGGCGTCGTACGACGTCGGCCTTGTCCTGGGGGAGGACTTCGGCGATCACTTGGTCGATGCCGGTCTCGCGGGCGACGGATTCGGCGACGGCGCGGTTGTCGCCGGTGAGCAGGATGGGGGTCAGGCCGAGGCGGCGCAGTTCGGCGACGGCTGCGGCGCTGGTGTCCTTGACCGCGTCGGCGACCGTGAGGACGCCACGCGCCGCGCCGTCCCAGGCGACGACGACCGCGGTGCGGCCCTCGGCCTCGGCGGCGGCCTTCGCGGCGGCGAGGCCGTCGGGGAGCTCGATGGCCCAGTCGGCCAGCAGTTTCTCCCGGCCGACCAGCACCGCGTGTCCGTCCACGACACCCTGGACGCCGAGCCCGGCGACGTTCTCGAAGCTCTCGGGCGAGGGAAGCGGTCCGGTGCGCTCCTCGGCGCCGTCGGCGATGGCGCGGGCGATGGGGTGCTCCGATGCGTGCTCCAACGCACCGGCCAGGCGCAGCAGTTCGGTCTCGGCCGTACCCGGGGCGGTGACGACGTCACGCAGCGTCATCCGGCCCGTGGTGACGGTCCCGGTCTTGTCGAGGACGACGGTGTCCACGCGCCGGGTGGACTCCAGGACCTCGGGTCCCTTGATGAGGATGCCGAGCTGGGCGCCGCGTCCCGTGCCGACCATCAGTGCGGTCGGGGTGGCCAGGCCCAGTGCGCAGGGGCAGGCGATGATCAGGACGGCCACGGCGGCGGTGAACGCGGCGGCGGTGTCGCCCGTCATGAACAGCCACGTCAGCAGGGTGCCGAGGGCGATCAGCAGGACGACGGGGACGAAGATCCCGGATATGCGGTCGGCCAGCCGCTGGACGGCGGCCTTGCCGTTCTGCGCGTCCTCCACCAGCCGTGCCATGCGGGCGAGTTGGGTGTCGGAGCCGACCCGGGTGGCCTCCACCACCAGGCGGCCCGAGGTGTTGACCGTGGCGCCGGTGACGGCGTCGCCCACGGTCACGTCGACGGGCACGGACTCGCCGGTGAGCATGGCGGCGTCCACGGCCGAGCTGCCCTCGACCACGGTGCCGTCGGTGGCGATCTTCTCGCCCGGGCGGACGACGAACCGGTCGCCGACCGCCAACTCCTTGACCGGCACGCGCACTTCGCGCCCGCCGCGCAGCACGGCCACGTCCTTCGCCCCCAGCTCCAGCAGGGCGTGCAGGGCCGCGCCCGCCTTCCGCCGGGAGCGGGACTCCAGGTAGCGCCCGGCGAGGATGAAGGTGGTCACCCCGGCCGCGGCCTCCAGGTAGATGGAGGACGAACCGTCGCCGCGCGAGACCGTGAAGTCGAAGCCGTGACGCATGCCGGGCATGCCCGCGTGGCCGAGGAACAGGGCCCACAGCGACCAGCCCAGGGCGGCGAGCGTGCCGATCGAGACCAGGGTGTCCATGGTGGCGGTGCCGTGCCGGGCGTTGGTCCAGGCCGCCTTGTGGAAGGGGAATGCGCCCCAGGCGACGACCGGTCCGGCCAGCGTCAGGGAGAGCCACTGCCAGTTGTCGAACTGGAGGGCCGGGACCATCGCCAGCAGCACCACCGGCAGCGACAGCGCGAAGGACATCCACAGCCGCTGCCGCAGGCCCTCGGTCTCGTCGCGGCCCGCATTCGGGACAGCCTCGACTGTCGGCTCCGGCGCCGCGGGCGGGGCCGGCTCGCGGGCGGTGTAGCCGGTCTTCTCCACGGTGGCGATGAGGTCGGCGACCGTGATGTCCGCGGCGTAGGTGACCTTGGCCTTCTCGGTGGCGAAGTTGACGGTCGCGCTGACGCCGTCCATGCGGTTGAGCTTCTTCTCGACGCGGGCCGCGCACGAGGCGCAGGTCATGCCGCCGATGGAGAGCTCGACGTCGGTGCCGGGCCTGGTGGGCGTGGCGAGGGCGGTGCTGGTCATGGGTTCTCCCAGGAGGAGGGCCGGGTGTACGGCGGCCATATCAGTGGGGCGGTACGGCCCGGCGCGGGTGCGGGGTGTGCCTCGTCCTCGGCGCTCGGGGTCAGGCGCGGCCGACGAGCTCGTAGCCCGCCTCGTCCACGGCGGCGCGGACGGCCTCGTCGTCCAGCGGTGCGGTGGAGACGACGGTGACGAGCCCGTCGGCGGCCAGGGCCTCGACGGAGGTGACGCCGGCGATCGCGGAGACCTCCTCGGTGACCGCGCCCTCGCAGTGGCCGCAGGTCATGCCGGTCACCTTGTAGACGGTGGTGGTGCTGGGCTGAGAAGTCATGGCTGCTTCCTCGGATCGCGTGGTGCGCGCGGGGCGCGCGGTGTCTCTCGTTCCCCTACGGTATACCCCCTGGGGGTATCTGGAAAGAGTGAGGGCGGGAACGCGGAAGCGGGTGCCCGCCCCGAAGGGCGGACACCCGCTTCCGTGCGTACGACGGCGGCGTACGGCCGCGCAGGGGTCAGGACGGCCCGCGGCTCCCCCGGCGCAGGGCGGCGAAGTCCACGTCGGCGCCCCGCGCCCACAGCGCGCCGACGCCGGCCAGCAGCGTGGCCGTCTGGGACGCGTCCCCGGCGGGGCGCGCGGCGAGGGGTACGACGGGCTGCCGCGCGTCGTACCCGGGGTGCCGGCGGATCAGCGCCGAGAGGACCCGGCCCGGACCGGCGTCGACCAGGGGGCGCGCGGGTCCGGCGAAGACGGTGGAGAGCGCCTCGCCGAACCGGACGGGCGCGCGCAGGTGCCGGATCCAGTACGCCACCGAGCGCAGCTCCTCGGGGGCGGCCCACCGTCCGGTGGTGTCCGAGAGGACGGGCAGGACGGGCCGCTCGCGCGCCACCGTTCCCAGGAACGCGGCGAACCGGTCGCGGATCGGCTCGACGACGGGGGAGTGCCCCACCGCGTCGATCCGCAGCAGCCGCGTCTCGACGCCGCGGCCGCCGAGCTCCCCGGCCAGCCGGGCGACCGACTCGGCCGGCCCCATGACGGTGCACTGGCCGGGCCCGTTCACCGCGCCGACGGACAGCTCCGGCGGCAGCAGGCGGACGAGCCGGTCCTCGGACAGCCGTACGGCCGCCATGGCCTCCGAGGGCACCGTCCCGAGCAGCCGGGCGCGCTCGACGACGAGCCGCATCGCGTCCCGCGGCGCGAACACCCCGGCCGCGCAGGCGGCGGCGTACGCGCCGAGGCTGTGCCCGGCCACCGCGCCCGGCCGGATCCCCCAGGACTCCAGCAGCCGCGAGGTCGCGTACTGCACGGCGAAGACGGCCGGCTGCGAGAGCGCGATGGTGGCCAACCGGGCGGCGGCCGCCGGGCGTTCGGCCTCTTCGGCCGGGGAAGAGCGTCTCGCGCAGGTCCAGCCCCAGCGGCCCGGAAGCCCACGCGGCGGCGTCGTCGAGATGCCGGCGGAACTCCGGCTCGTCCCGGTACAGCCCCTCCGCCATGCCGAGGTGCTGGCCGCCCTGGCCGGCGAAGAGGAAGAGCGGCTCCGCGCCGCCCGGGGCCCCCGCCCCGGTGCCCGCGCGCAGCGCCGCCGCGGCGCCGTCGGCGTCCCGGGCGACGGCGAACCTGCGGTGGGGGTGGTGCGTACGGCCGGTCTGGAGCGTCCGTGCCACGTGGGCGAGGTCCGTGCCGGGCCGGCCCTCCAGGCGGTCGGCGAGCCGCCGCGCCTCCTCGTCGGCCGCCGCCGCGGTCCGCGCGGAGACCACCAGCAGCTGGTGACGGGCGGGCGGGGAGAAGGAGAAGGGGCACACCGAAGGCGTCGAGGGTCCCTGGGTGGGGACACCGCCCGGGGCCCGCAGGCGGTCGAGAAGGGGGCCGAGGGCGGCGCGGAACCGGTCCGTCGAACCGGGGGCGACGCGGTCCCCGTACGCCGTCCGTTCCATGAGCGACATCGGTGGTCCTCCGAAGTGCCGGTGCGTAGGGGGGGGCGGTGCCACCGCGGACATGGACGCCGGTGACGGCCGGGGGCGAACTGCCGTGTGGGGAAGCGGAAATGGGGCCGGGGCCGCACGGTGTGGGGGGGTGGTGGCACCGCGAGCGGCCCCGGCCGGTCTCAGGAGCGGGCGCGGGTCCGGGGTCCGTGCCGGAGGGCACCCCGCCGGAGGGGCGCCGGGACGGCGCGCGGGCGCGCGGGGGCGGATCCGTCGTCCGGCCGACCGGCGATGACGACCACGGCAAACCTCGACATTCGTATACCGGGTGAACGCATTGCCACCACGGGAATTCCGCTGGCGGACAGCTCGCTGGACGGGCACCGGACGTGAGTCCGCACGGAGGAAATCGCGTACGGCGCCGACCCCTTGACTATGGCCGGTCGGGTCCGAACCTGTCCAAGGCTTGTTCAACAAGGACCACATAACCTTTGGTTATGGCTATGACTCTGAGGCAGCTTCAGTACCTCGTGACGATCGTCGACTCGGGGTCCTTCACCCGCGCCGCCGAGCGGCTGCACGTCTCCCAGCCCGCGCTGTCACGCCAGTTGCAGAGCCTGGAGCGTTCCTGCGGGGGTCCGCTGGTCGAGCGGGGCGCGCGGCCGGTCGTCCTCACGCCGCTGGGCCGCGCCGTGCTGCCCCACGCCCGCGCGACCCTGGCCGAGGTGGACCGGGCCGGCTCGGCCGCCCGGCGGGTGGCCGGCAACCGGCGCCCCGAGCTGCGGGTCGCCACGCTGTACTCGGTCAGCTTCGGCGTGCTGCCCCCGGCCCTCGCCGTGTGGCGGCGCGAGCGCCCGGAGGCGCTGCTGTCGCTCACCGAGCAGTTGCACGCGGGCGACCTCCAGGAGGCCATGACGGCCGGGGAGGCGGACGTCGCCGTCGGACCCCCGCCGGTGGACTGGCCGGGGCCGGTCTTCCCGCTGGGCAGCGAGGAGTTCGTCGTCGTCCTCGCGGCGGACGACCCGCTGACGAGACGGACGGGCACGCACATCCGCCTCACCGAGCTCTCGGGGCGCGAATGGATCCACTACACGGCGCCGAACGGGCTGGCCCGGATCCTCGACTACGCCTGCGCCAACGCCGGTTTCGAGCCGCGCGTCGCGGTCCGGACCCAGCAGACCGCCACGGCCCTCCAACTGGCCGCCGCCGGGCTGGGACCCACGCTCTTCCCCGCGAACATCGTCCCCGTGGCCCTCGCCCCGCGCGTCCGCGTCCCGGACCCGCCGGTCCACCGCATGCTCACCGCCTACACCCGCGGCCACCCGGACGCGCTGACGGCCGCCTTCATCGACACCCTCGCCCGGCACGCCTGTCTCGTCCCGCCCCACCTCCCTTCGGCGAGCGGCCAGTTGGGGAAGGTGGTGGAGATTCCACTGCAACGGAGAGGGAACGCGGGGGGCTGATCCGGCGCACCCGTATCCAGCGCGCCGTTGATCGGTTACCGTGACCGGCGTGGCATCAGGGGCCGTTCCGCTCGCGCCCCGGTCCGCGTCGTCCGGCCGGGTCCTCCTGGCCGTGGTGCTGACCGGGCTGCTGTACGTGCTCTGCTGCGCCCACGGTCAGCCGTCCGCGCAGCAGCAGGTCACGGATGCCGTCGTCGCGTCGTCCGCCGCGCTGGACTCGCACGGGCACGGCGCCCACCCCCACCGCTGCGAAGGGGAGCCCGAGGCCGGCCCGGCCGCCCCGCGGACCGTCGCTCCGCACCGCCCTGACCACGCCGGTACGCCGGTGTGCGCGCCCGCGGACGCTCCCGGCGCGGGCGGTGCCCCGCAGGGGCCGGAGCGGACGCCGGGGTGCGGCGTCGATCACGCGCGCACCCGCGCGGTGCTGGGGGTCTGGCGGGCCTGACCGGTCCCGCCCGTACGGCACGCGGCCGCCGCCCGGCCGGCCGTCCCCGCCGTCGCGGCACCGCGTCCCCGGTGCCACTTTCCCCGGCACCGCGTCCTCGGCGTCACTCGCCCCGACACCGCGCTCCCGCCCGGCACTTCGCCGTTCCCGTGCCGAGTCCCGGGTGAGGCGCGCAGGAGACCTACGCGATGAACTCTTCCGGTATGCCCCTTTCCTCCCTGTCCTCCGCTCCTTGCCCGCTGTCGCCGGCCCAGGTGCTCACCGCCGCCGTCCGTCCCGCGCAGACCCCGGCCGGGCTGGTGGGCGACACCCCCGTGCTGTGGATCGGCGCCCCCTTCACCGCCCCCGGCCGCGGCTTCTGGGCCAAGCTGGAGGGCCGGAACCCGGGCGGCATCAAGGACCGCACCGCCCTGTACATGACCGCCCGCGCCCGGGAACGCGGCGACCTGCTGCCCGGCGCGCGGATCGTCGAGTCGACCTCCGGCACGCTCGGGCTGGGCCTCGCCCTGGCCGGGGTCACCTACGGGCACCCGGTGACCGTGGTCACCGATCCCGGCATGGAGCCGCTGATGCGCGGCCTGCTGCGGGCCCACGGGGCCGAGGTGGACGTCGTGCGCGAGCCGCACCCGTCCGGCGGCTGGCAACAGGCCCGCCGCGAGCGGGTGGACGAGCTCCTCATGACCGCCCCCGACGCCTGGTGCCCGGACCAGTACAACAACCCCGACAACGTCACCGCCTACCGCGGTCTGGCCCACGAGCTGATCGCCCAACTCGGCCGCATCGACGTGCTGGTGGTCAGCGTCGGCACCGGCGGGCACTCGGCCGGCGTCGCCTCCGTCCTGCGCGGCTTCTTCCCCCGGCTGCGGGTGGTGGGCGTGGACGCGACGGGTTCCACGATCTTCGGCCCAGCCCGCGGCCGCGCGCCTGATGCGCGGGCTGGGCAGCAGCATCTACCCGCGCAACGTGGACTACGCGCTCTTCGACGAGGTGCACTGGGTCGCCGCCCCGGAGGCCGTCTGGGCCTGCCGCGCCCTGGCCAGGAACCAGTACGCGACGGGTGGCTGGAGCGTCGGCGCGGTGGCCCTCGTCGCCCGCCACCTGGCCGCGGCCCTCCCGGCCGAGACCCGGATCGCCGCCGTCTTCCCCGACGGCCCGCAGCGCTACGTGGGCACCGTCTTCGACGACGCGTACTGCCGCGAGCACCGGCTCCTCGGGCACGTACCGGCCGACGGGCCCGACGAGCTGGGCCACCCCGGCGAGCGGACCGTCACCCGCTGGACGCGCTGCACCGCCGTCGCCGACCCGCTGGCCACCGGCCGGGACGCCGTGCGGGCGGGCCGGTGAGGGGCCTCTGGCGCACCACGCGCTCCTTCCCGCCGGTGGTCCGGCTGCTGATGGCCAACCAGTTCGCGATCAACCTGGCCTTCTACATGCTCATGCCCTACCTGGCCGCCCATCTGACCGACGACCTCGGGCTGGCCGCGTGGGCCGTCGGCCTGGTGCTGGGCGTGCGGAACCTCTCGCAGCAGGGCATGTTCCTGATCGGCGGGACGCTCGCCGACCGCTACGGCTACAGGGTCCCGATCATCGCCGGATGCCTGCTGCGCACCGTCGGATTCGCCGTGCTGGGCTGGGTGGACAGCCTGCCCGCCCTCGTCGTCGCCTCCGCAGCGACCGGGTTCGCCGGCGCCCTGTTCAACCCCGCGGTGCGGGCGTACCTCGCCGCGGA